>JAAHHL010000025.1:0-30000 GCA_010672185.1 Caldora sp. SIO3E6
AGGGGTTTGAACCCCTGGTGGGTAAAGCAACTAGTGCAAAATTTGAGTTAAACCGACAACTTTAGTCTTGACGAGTTACTAATCAAGCACCTCCCCGCAACTTATCCAACACACTACGATCCTCCAAGGTAGAAGTATCTCCAGCCACTTCTTCCCCTGCTGCTAAATTCCGCAACAAGCGCCGCATAATCTTCCCAGAGCGAGTTTTCGGCAGGGCATCAGTAAAGCGAATTTCACCAGGACGTGTGATCGCACCAATCTCACCGACTACATGTTTCTTCAGCTGTAGGTTGGGTGAAGCGTTTTCACCCCTTTTGACCAAAATCTCAAGGGAAGCTACCAAAAGCGAAACCCAACGCTAATTCTCTCGGTGTTGGGTTTCGCTTCTCCTACGGAGACGCTACGCGAAGGCTTCACCCAACCTACAAGATCTGCGATCGCACTGAAAACTAAACTGATGTTAGTGGGCGATAATAGAACAGGGCTAATTTTGAGAGTTACTAATCTGGCTAACTTTCCACAATAACTCTATAATTGTCAAATTATTTAACAAATTGTTGCTGGAATCGCCTTCAAATCGAATATTATTACATTCTCCTCTTCCCACTAGATCACAAGCCCAGGCAAATAAACTATTAGCGCTTGAGGCTCTCCTTCCATTTGGGTAGTACCAAATCGACCCAAATTTAGCTTTTTCTCTGTTGGGATAATACCAATTTGACCCAAATTTAGCTTTTTCTCCGTTGGGATAATACCAATTTAGCCCAAATTTAGCTTTTTCTCCGTTGGGATAATACCAATTTGACCCAAATTTAGCTTTTTCTCCGTTGGGATAATACCAATTTAGCCCAAATTTAGCTCTTTCTCCATTAGACCAGTCAAATGAAGATCTACTATTTTGTTGAGGAGTCTGGCAAGTAACCTTCTGTTGAGTCTTAACCATACGAGTTAGATCACTGTTTCCTTCTGATATCTGAGCAAGTAGCGTCATTACTTTAAGCTCATTGCAGTTAGTTGAAACATCTGGTGATAACTGGGTAACTGACGAAGGTCGCTCAACATTGGTGAAGTAGAGATATTCTAGGGTAGCAAGATTTTCGCTGTCTAAGTTTTCTCTGATAGCAAGGCGACGCACAGTGCGAACTTGACTGTATTGTTCAGAGTTAGCTGACACTTCATTGGTTGCTAGGCTGATAATAAATAGAGGAACAAGTGATATTAAAACTCGGATAAGATATTTCATCAATTTTCAATTCCCTTCTTGGTTGACCAATAATATCAAATCCAGTTGCATCTTAATTATATAGCAAACTGTCATTACGATTCCAAATGACATCACCAAAAATATACAGCACTTCCTGCTGTAATGCGGTACACCTTCATAAGTTGTCAAGATTTAATAGATTCTCTCGAGAAACTAGAAATGACAACAAGATGCCTGAGTTGCTTGATATGACTAGTTTCTAACCTTATTTTTAGGCAAGAAAAACTCTTGTTCCTCCTGCCTCCTGCCTCCTGCCTCCTGCCTTCTAATGCTCATTACTTATTCAGCAGACCCTAGTTAAAATGACTTCCCTTCTTGGTTAACCCAGAACACAACCACTACGAGGTAGTAGTTGTAAGGTTAAATGGCTGGATTCTTCTGTTGTACCCCAAGTTACTTTACCATCGCCATACAATATCCGATCTGGTTGGGATACTAATTCCGATACTGGCAAGGTTACTTTCTCCCTGGTCGTTCCAATATTAATAGCAATAATCAGTTCTTCTGCTGCCAACTGTCGTGCGAAGATGTAAACCATTCCTTCTGCTAACAGTACTTTGTAATTACCAGTGCGTAGAGCTGGATGGGCATGACGCAGAGCAATTAGCTGCCGATGGTAGTCTAAAACCTCCCGATTCCAAGCTGTTTCTGGAGGAAAACCGCGACGGCAATCAGGATCAAGGGCTCCTGCTAAACTAACTTCATCACCGTAGTAAATACTGGGGGAGCCGGGGAATGTGAGCAATAATAAAGTGGCTAACTTGACAGTTTCCTGTGCTTCTGCTGTGGGTGATTCTCTGCCACCACCGGCAATCGATAGCAGCCTTGCGGTATCGTGAGAGTCGAGTAAGTTTAGCTGAGTTAACTGAATTTCCCAGGGGTAAAGTTGCAGTAGCTCTTCGATTTTGGCAGCATATCCTGGAGCATCCAAAGCAGGATAGGGGTCATAGGACTGATATTCTACATATTCCATTACTACGCGATCGCCTGCGGTAAAGGCAATAGTGGGTGCAGTAAACAGATAGTTCATTACCCCATCAAATTGGCTACCATCTAACCATTCCCGGGAATCCTGCCACACTTCCCCCACAATATAGGCTTCTGGGTTAATTGCTTTGACGCGATCGCGAAATTCTTGCCAAAAACCAGGAGTTTTAATTTCAAAGGGCACATCTAAACGCCAACCATCGATACCCAATTTAATCCAATGTTCAGCAATCTGCATGATATATTCTCTAACATCGGGATTGTCATGGTTAAATTGAGGTAAAGCCCGGTTACCTACCCAACTGACATAATTGGCTGGTAGGGAACCATCGTAGGCAGAAAGGGGCCAATCCTGAATTTTGAACCAATCGAGCCAAGGGGAATAGGGTCCATTTTCCAAGATGTCATTAAAAAAGAAAAAACCCCGACTAGCATGGTTAAAGACTCCATCAAGTACTACTTTTATCCCTCGGCGATGGCAGTCTTCCAGCAATTCCAGGAAAGCTTGGTTACCTCCTAGGAGAGGATCAACTTGATAGTAGTCGTGGGTATGGTAGCGGTGATTACAGGCAGATTGAAAAATTGGGGTAAAGTAGATGGCATTAATGCCCAAATCCTGCAAATAGTCTAATTTTTCCTTCACCCCCCACAAATCCCCACCTTTATAACCTTGCAGCGTCGGAGGAGCATCCCAGGATTCTAGGGGGATCTGATGTGCTATTCGTGAGCCCGGTTGCTGGCTTTTAGCGAAGCGATCGGGGAAAATTTGATAGAAAACGGCATCTTTTACCCAATCGGGGGTTTTAATCTGCATATTTGTTGTTGGTTATTGGTTATTGGTTATTGGTTATTTTAGCTTTAGGGTGGGTTATCTATTATGAAAACAACGTTTGATATTGAGAGTTTCTGGTAAGGGAGGTGCGCAACTTGGGGTTAATATCGAGCACACTGCTGATTTAATTGATGTGATGGAAGGCAATAGATGAATTTACTTATATGTCAGTGTCTTAGTTTATACTTTCCGTCAGGATAGTCATCGGCATGAAGAATACAGAACTTAGTTACTCAATTTGATTAATAGGCATGAAAAAATATGGCTTAATGGGTCTCCATTTTCTATATCTTGACGTCATACAAGTTCTTGTGCCAAACTTATGTAGCTCTGTTTGTATNCCTGCCTCCTGCCTCCTGCCTCCTGCCTTCTGCCTCCTGCCTCCTGCCTCCTGCCTTCTGCCTCCTGCCTCCTGCCTTCTGCCTCCTGCCTTCTGCCTTCTGCCTTCTGCCTTCTGCCTTCTTGCACTAGCTGAGTCTCTAGCAGCGCCGAAATCGTCTGTTGTTGATCTGTCCACCAAGCACCATTAGCCACCGAATCCCCTAATATAAGTATTCGCAGTGTTGACTCTGGTCTAGTGACTGTGATGGTAGGAGAGCGCATCGAATATTCATTAATCGCAATCAGATTGCCGAACCTTCTGGTGCGCTGGGAAGGTGCTAGTAAGTAACCAATGCCAGGGTCTTTAGTATAGATTAGGGGATTGCCAAAACCCACGAGCGATCGCAAGAGCAATTCCAGTATTACGGACAATCCCACCACAACTACCAAAATCACCAGCACAATATTCACTCGACTTTCCTCCATGCTAAGTATCATAGAAAGCGGCGGGAAGCCTATTCCTTCTAGGAATGGGAGGGATAATCGCCCGCCGCTTTGTCATTAGTCATTGGTCATTGGTACAAAGGACTTTCACCTACTAATATTTAATCAGGCTGAGGGCAGACTGATAAATCTTTTGAAGTGCTAAATTACAGAGATTAATCCGACTATCTGTAACATTTGTTGCCATATGAGGGAAGATGATACAATTTTCTAATTGATTTAAAGGGTGTGATACAGGAAGGGGTTCTGGAGTTGTTACATCTAATAGAGCCATACCGATTTGCTTATAATTTAGAGCATGGTATAAGTCATTCTGGTTGCAGACTTCACTCCTAGCAATATTAATAAATATAGATGAAGATTTCATCTTAAGAAAGGCATCTAATGAAAACAAATTTTTTGTTTCTTGATTAAGTGAACAACATACGATTATAGCATCAGATTCTTGAAGTAACTTTTCAAAAGAAGTGAAATGTAAACCATACTCTTGCTCTGCATCCAATTTTCTTTGTTTTGAATAATAGAGTATTTTTGATTTAAATCCAGTTAGTCTTTGGGCAATAGCTTTTCCAATATTACCCAAGCCTACGATTCCAATCGTTGCTTGAGATAAGGATAACCCGTTTAGATTCCACAGATAATACCAAGTTTCATGATTATGTTTATGCTTTAGGATTTGATCTAGTCTGCGTACACCAATAAGTAAAAGTGCGATTCCATAATCTGCTACAGCATCAGTAGTTACATTTTGTATATTATAAACTTCTATCCCAGATTTTTGGCATTCTGAGATATTAATATGATCTGTTCCTTTACTCATGGTTACAACAACCTTTAAATCTGGCTTTGCCACTTCAAGTATTGCCTGATCAATTTTATCTTTATATGTGCAAAGAATTGCATAATACCTAGTATTTTTAAATTTTTCGTAGATTTCTGAATAATTCATCGTTCGTTTTTTTTTAAACATATCCACCGAAAAATTTTCAGGAACTGTTTTGAGTGCTTCTTGTGGAATTATGGCTGTAACTAATATTTTAAGCATAATTAATTAGCTTTACACTGTAAATTTACAAGTTCTAACTTATGTTATTAAGTATTTATGATGCATAGTGCCAGATCTGAGTCTAATACTTTTAGATACAAACTTTTAGCCAGTTAAGATATTCTGATGCAATATGACAATCTACAGTTGCATCTAGTTCACATTGTCGTGTAGTAATATTTACCTGATTATTTTCAAGTGGTATTGGGTTTGTATGCCACACACCAGGTTTAATGATGACACCATCATTACCATTACTAATAAGTGCTTTGAAATCATGAGGTTTTGGATTATCAATAGGGGCTGCTATCACATAGAGCAATTTGTGGTCTGGGGCAATAAAAGCTTGTCCTCCCTCTTCATGTCGATTAAACCATTCTATGTAAATGTTTCCTTTGTGATCGCGATAAGCCAAATCACGACACTCATATTGGATAGCTTTGTTATAAGCTGAGAGTGAGTCAGAATTCCAACTCATTTCCATGTTTGCCTCAACTAATTTACTTAGTCCCTTGTTATCTAAAATTGGGCGGCCTGTTGATGAAATCCATTGTACCCGTGGAACTTCTATATTATGCCAATCTTCCTTAACAAAAATAGTTCCTAGATCACCTAAGCTTTTCTGAGTTAGTGATTGAGCTGAAATTGGGATAAGACTGCATCCTGTTAAAAATATCTGTAGTTTTTTTGATGAAATATTTAGCGCTTTCTCCATCTGAAAACAACCCCAAGCAAAATAACCATTTTGAAACGCATCAAGACGATCAACTAAAGACTGACGAAATTTTGAAAGATAAGCTTCACTAACATTTCGATTAATCATCTGATTACAAAATTGATCAATTTGATCAATCATTTTCTGAAAATTAACCCCCAGATGACTTGTTAAGTCATAATAGCTGACATTTTTTAACCCTTCAGAAAAACTCCATTGTATATAATCACTTACACATGCTAAATTTGTAACAGCGTTAAGTTCGCTAAATGTGGCTGTATCTTTCATGGCAACTTTCTCGCCACGCATCAGATCTGTAAAAATAAATTTCCCACCTGATACTAATACCCTTTTAGCTTCACAAATTACTTTATGTTTATCCTCTGCATGACAGATTGCTTCTTCACTCCATACAACATCAAACTTATTCGTCCAATCTTGGGGAAGTTCATCAAAACTACATTCAACAATATCAATAAGATGAGCAATACCTAGCTTTTTAGCTTCTATATAATTTTGTTGATTCTGATTTGGGCAAATATTAACACAGGTAATTTGACATCCATAGTTTAGAGCTAGATAATGGGAAGTACCTCCACACCCAGAGCCCAAATCAACAATACGGTGTTTTGAGCTAAGAGATAACTTCTGCTGTATCAAATTTACCATGAATTTGATTATATTTTTTGATGCTTTGGCTATGCTGTCATAAGGAGTTTCATAAATTCCATAGTGGATACTAAATCCAAAATCACCCATAACAGTTTGATAGAACTGTAGCCCTTGTTTTGAATTATATTGCTCTAAAATTTTTTGTTGTTTTTGAGATAAATCGACAGAATTACACAATAGAGATTGAGATGTTTTTCTTAGCATAAATCTTACTATTTACGGTTGGAAAAAAATCTTAAAATATCGTTCTGTGTTCTGGCAACCGGAGATTTCAATTAATTTTGGGTCACTCACTGATTAGCACTCCAGGTGGATACAGATCTCGTAAATTCTCCTTAGACACAGAATGAGCACTCAAAGTATAGTAACCACAAATGTGGGTCAAGTCAATTAATGAGATATTACGCTGAAGTTGCCGAGTATTGAAAGGGTGATACCAGAATTGAACCTTAATCAATAATTCCGATTTAGGTTATAGACGATTGCTCTGTTACTGGCTACCATAGTCATGGATGATCAAGTTTCTACAAGTCTTTGCACGCCCACTCAAGGAAGAACTATTACCATATGTCAGATCTAAATCGTGGAATCATGAAGTTCAAAGGAGCTGATAGCCCTAAAGCGATCGTGATTACAGCAGTGCTGGTTTTCGGCAGCATCAGCTTCTTGATTTGGTGGGCACTTCAGGCAGCTTACACCGTGGGCTAGTACTCTGAAGGCAGGAGGCTCCAAGGCAGGAGGCTTAGAGGGAAGAAAGCCTATTACACAAGCTTTTTAACCTTTTTTCACGCTTTGGGTTATTTCCATGCCCGCTGCACTAGATACCTTGATTTACCTCGAAGCTGAACCTACGCTGTAGCGTGTTTTTTCTCTATCTTGAAAATTTCAGTATCCACCACTTGACTTTCAAATATTAATTCTGCTAAATTGAGTAACTGTGGTTGAAATGGGTCGATGCCCGAGTGGTTAATGGGGGCGGACTGTAAATCCGCTGGCTACGCCTACGCTGGTTCAAATCCAGCTCGGCCCACCACTAAATGGAGTTATGGTCTAAGTTAGGTTAAAAACCTTAGAGTTTTTAGCTCGCTACTCAAGACAAAAAACTAACTCCCTTGCTCAATAATTCAAATTGCCCGTGTGGCTCAGTGGTAGAGCACACCCTTGGTAAGGGTGAGGTCACGAGTTCAATCCTCGTCACGGGCTTTTAATATGTATAAAACCCTTGATTTTTAGCGATCAGCTACGCTGGTGCTGTAGGCAATCGCTTGATTTTTGCTCTCGATTTTTAACACTCACCTGATGGTCTATAATATAGTCTATTGGGCAGTATCCTATTTAACTATTTTAGGGAGCTGAGGGAGCTAAGGAAGCTGGGGAGATAGGGTAAAAATCTAGATTTATAGGCATTATAACCGATATGATAAGTTTTCCTTGTATCTTACTTATTACTCTCGAGAAACTAGGAGGCAGGAGGCAGGAGGCAGGAGGCAGGAGGTGAGGAAGGAGGCAGGAGGTAGAAGGTAGGTAGGTAGGAAATAGTGTTTCTCCTATTCAATTGGGGGTGTGAAGCGCTCCTCAGGAGCTCTTCAGAAACTAGAATCACACATTTAGGGCTGAATTCCTTGATATGACTAGTTTCTCACTTCTTTTTAGGCAAGGAAAACTCTTGTTCCTCCTGCCTCCTGCCTCCTGCCTCCTGCCTTCTAATGCTTATTACTTCAAAACCCGTTTCTAAACCACATTTTTAGCTGTGTCACTCCACTACGGCCCTTCCCCACACACAAAATATCCATTAGCTGACCAAACACGGTTAGTCTTTTTAAAGAACATTATCAAAAATCCCAACATTATTGTTGGTGACTACACCTACTACGATGATTTTGAAAATCCAGAAAATTTTGAGCGCAATGTCTTGTATCACTTCGACTTTGAAGGAGGCAGGAGGCAGGAGGCAGGAGGCAGGAGGCAGGAGGCAGGAAGAGTTAAGGGAATATGACTTGTTTCTTATCTTCTTTTTCGACGTGGAATTTTATCCAATTCCCCATTCCCTATTTCCCAATTCCCAATTCCCAATTCCCCATTCCCCATTCCCTATTTACTTTGCGCCAGACTGTACTCGCCAAAGGGTTGCATAAATTCCCTGTTGCTCCAGCAATTGCTCGTGGGTTCCTTGCTCGACTAATTTGCCTTGTTCCATAACATAAATACAATCGGCATTGCGTACAGTAGAAAGACGATGAGCGATCGCAATAGTTGTCCGATTTTTAGTAATCTTTTCTAAGGAGCGTTGGATGGCAGCTTCGGTCTCATTATCCACTGCAGAAGTTGCTTCATCAAGAATTATTACTGGAGGGTCTTTCAAAACTGCTCTAGCGATCGCAATCCGCTGTTGTTGCCCTCCGGATAATTTTTGACCCCTCTCTCCAATAATGGTCTCATAACCTTGGGGTAATTGGTCGATAAATTCTTGGGCTTCGGCAATTTCTGCTGCTGCCCGAATCTCTGATAGAGTGCTATCAAAACTGCCATAGGCGATATTCTCTCTGACTGTGCCATGAAATAAAAACACATCCTGGCTGACTAAACCAATGGCGCGACGCAAATCTGGTAACTGCAATCGATTAATTTCAATGCCATCCAGGGTAATTATCCCCTTCTGTACTTCATATAGTCGCAACAAGAGTTTTACCAGGGTACTCTTACCAGAGCCAGTAGCACCGACAATACCAATAGTTTCACCAGCAGGGATGTGTAAGGAAAGATGCTGGATAGCTGGAGAGCGATGGCGGTAAGCAAAGGTGATATCTTGTAAAACTAACTCTCCTTGTACTTGGCTCACCGGTAAGGCAATATCTCCCGAATGTACAGCGATGGGAGTATCTAGCAAATTCATAACCCTAGCAGTAGAAGCCATTGCCCGTTGATACTGATCTAGAGTATTACCGAGGCGAGTTAAAGGCCAAAGCAAGCGCTGAGTCATAAACACTAACACACTGTAAGTGCCGACGGATAGCCTACCTGCTGCTGCTTCCATCCCACCAAACAACAGAATACTGGTAAAGCCTACCAAGATGATCATCCGAATCAAGGGGACAAAAGCAGCAGAAAGAGCGATCGCTCGTCGGTTACTCGTGCGGTAAGCTTGACTTTGGGCAGCAATTCTCCCTAATTCATATTTTTCAGCAGTAAAACTTTTAATGGTAGTAATACCTGTGAGATTATTGGACAATTGCCCATTAAGTAAACTCACCTGCTCTCGCACTTCAGCATAACGAGAAGCCAACAGACGCTGAAAAGCAATGGAACCCCAGAGGATAAAAGGTATCGGTAGAATGGTCATCCAAGCAACATTGGGAGCCACTAGCATAAAGGCAGTACCAATAATTACTACCGTGGTGCTTACCTGGAGAATTTCATTGGCTCCTACATCCAGAAAACGCTCCAGTTGATTGATATCATCACTAAGAATCGACATCAACCCTCCTGTACTGCTGTCTTCAAAGTAAGCTAGTTCCAGGGATTGCAAATGCTCATAGGCATCCAAACGCAAGTCGTGCTGCATTGCTTGCGCCAGATTACGCCATAGTCGGTTGTAGATATATTGAAACAGGGATTCTAATCCCCAGACCAGGAAACTGAGGAAAACGAGAACTAATAGTTGACTAAAAGTATCGGTGATTCCTAGTTTAGCAATGAAAGAGTCCTGTTGCTGAACTATCACATCCACCGCAGCACCAATTAAAACTGGTGGTGCTAGATCAAATATTTTATTGAGAATCGAACAAGCGATCGCTTGCCCAATCAAAGTACGATATTTCTGACCGTAACTGAGTAGACGCAGGAGGGGAGGAGACAAGGGAGGTTAGGGGGTAGGTGGAGAATTTAGAATTTAGAATTTAGAATTTAGAATTAGGGAATACAGCATTCATTTTATGTGGGTATCTAGGACGATTATTTTAGACATTCCCAATCCTGTTCTTCAACCAAGGAACTGACTAAATCTCCTAAAGTTTTACCTTTACCTGCAATCGCAGCAGAAGGGGTTCGACGTAATAGTTGGGGTTCATTAGCTGAAAGAATGGTTACAATGACATGAGCTTTGGCTACTTTTGGTTCGTCTGTTAACCACTGCAATTGACCATTTTCGATCATGGCTTCATAGCTGGGAAGCATTACTCTCTCCTGGTTTAGGTGTTAGGTGTTAGGTGTTATCAGGTCAGTAACTATCAGATGCAATCAGCTACGCTGATGCCCTAGGCAATCGCAAATTCTGATTCCTGGTCAATTATTACCCTGTAGGGGCGGGTTTAGGGATAACTTTGCCCATTTTATCTGAATATTCAGATCAAAACCCGCCCTGCCATCATCCCCAAATCAGCGATCGCCTACCTCATCTTAGCCGAATATTTCCCTCAAAACCCGTACTACCATCATCACAGAATAAGCAAGCGCTATTGCCCAGGTTATCGATTCACAATCAATAAGCTGTTCGCAAATACCTAGGTTATCCACAGGGCGGGTTTTGTATCCAGGTTATCTTTGATGTCTTGAGCATATCCCTAAACCCGCCCCTACGAGTTTACGTGATTTGTTGAATTCTAAATTCTTTTGTTAAGCTATCAAGTAGTGCTTAGGATACAGAGTAAGCTAATTCTAACCAAATTAGCCAAAGTAGGGTGTGTTAGCGTAGCGTAACGCACCGCATTACGGGTACAATCCTTCTCAAAAATCGCTAATACTCAGGCTATCGATTTACAACCAATAAGCTGTTCGCAAATACCTAGGTTATCGGCAGGGCGGGTTTTGTATCTAGGTTATCTTTGATGTCCTTATCATCTCCCTAAACCCGCCCCTACGAGTTTACGTGATTTGTTGAATTCTAAATTCTTTTGTTAAGCTATCAAGTAGTGCTTAGGATAAAGAGTAAGCTAGTTTTACCCAAATTAGCCAAAGTAGGGTGTGTTAGCGTAGCGTAACGCACCGCATTACGGGTAAAATCATTCTCAAAAATCGCCGCCTTATAAGAATAGGTTTTTACAGAAAGTCCATATGTTATATTAGCAACTGAACAGCTTTGGGAAGACAGAAATCGGTTGAAGAAGCTTATGAATATGGTTGTGTGCAGATCCGACTCGAAGGTTTTCCAGAGCATCTTACGCCAGTTTTGCACGCAAAAAACAAAGTAACTAATGCTCCTCCAGGGGATGCTCCCAATGAAGATATAGAGAATCAACTGCAAGGAATCAGCAGCGATGCTAACCAAGCTCGAAAGGCTCAAAGTCTCAATCAGCTTGAAGATGCTAAGCAATTGTGGACGCAAGTATTATCTAAAGCTTCTACATTACGTATAGAATCTTCTGCATTCGTTACCGAAGCTAAAAAATCCTTACAAGAGATTGCTCAATTACAGACAGAGCGCTCTAATAAACAATATAGCTTTCCTCATCAAGATCCCAATTGTACAAATAGGTTAGATGCAATAGCTTCTGGGTTTAGAGCTGAAGCTACTGGTACAAGCAATCAGAAGGCAACCTCTCCCAAGGAAAACACAAGAGGGGAAGGCAGAAGTCAGAAGCCTGTAAAACGACGTTTAGCAGGATTGGGGTGGGTGGTTGCATGTTCTACTGTTTTTGCTCTTAATACTCTTGACTTCAGTGAAGTAAGCGTATCTGATAATCCTCAAAATGAGGAAAGTGTCTCTGATAATCCTCAGGAAACAGCAATTAATTTTGTGTGTACAACAATCAACAATACGCCAGTGACGCTTGTCAAATCTGACAAATTGGAAGATAAAGAGAGGCAATTTATTCGCTGGGTTAGTGATTATGGTGCTTCTGCTGGTTATACACCGGCATTGCGCTGTCAGGAGGTTACCGCGAAATTAAATAAATATTTTGCTGGAGGCGGGCGTTACATCACTTACGGAGTTAAGAATCAACAAAAAGTAATCTGTCTCACGGATAAGAAGGGCAACGGTTGTATTGAGGATCTTTTTACACTAGAACCTGGTGAAGATTCCAAGGTAGCTTTGGAAGACTTATTTGAACTTAATGCTCGGAACTTTGCAGGTCGTCCACTTCGTATGTAGAATCGTGAGCATAAAATAGATACTGAAGCCAAGTAGGTGCTTAATAGCGAGCAAGATGCTCACACTACATAAGTTACAAAAGAAAGCGATCGCTTGCTCTTGAGAATCTTAGTCTGCTTGTGATTATCGTTAGTTGTTGCAGCTGCAAAAACAGATATAGTAAAAGCAGCCTTATAAATGAACAATGGACGAACAGGTAATTGAGCATCAACCAAAAACTTCATGATGCAATTTTATGAACAGTTTTCACTTGAGTGAGTCGAGCAGCAAAGAGTAAAGCTGCGTAAATATCATCTTGCTCTAAATCATTATAGTCAGCTAAGATTTCTTCAATAGTCATACCTGAGCTGAGTAATTCAAGAAGCAATTCAACAGGGTAACGTAATCCTCGAATACAAGGCTTGCCATGACAAATATCCGGATCATGAGTAATACGCTCTAATAGATTATTGTCCATATTGATTCGTTTAGCTCTAATTGCTGGGCAGGTGCGATCGCGTACAATTAGGAGGCCATTTTGTCATAGGTAAACAACCTCTGCCAAAATCCGCTCTCCGATGCGAGGCTTCAATCCACTCTTATGTACTAAATCGACCTTAATTCCCAGGTTATCACTCAGATAGTTCTCCAAATTGACAAACTTTAACAAGCTCGGTGTCTGGGAAAACTCCACTAAAATATCAACATCGCTAGCTTCAGTCTGCTCTTTCCTGACGTAGGAGCCAAAAATACCTAGCTCCCTAACTTGATACTTTTCCTACAATAGTGACTTATGCTGCAATAGCCATCGCTTGATCTCCTCCAGAGTTTTCACAATGCTCATCTCCTCTTAGCTTATCATAATGGGTCAATTTTAATTGTTTTTTGTGGAAAGCAAGACAGACAAGATCACAACATCTCACTTTCCGATTAAACTTAAAGTATGAACATTATGGAAACAGCTTTTTGTTATGACTTTATCAGAAGTTCTTCCATCTGTCCGACAGCTCTCAATAATCGAGAAACTTAAGTTGATTCGGATTCTGGCAGAAGATTTAGAAGCAGCTGAGGATATCTCACCATTGGAACCCTTCAAAACATATGATTTGCCGACTCCTTACAATAGTTTTGGTGCAGGTGCAATATTGATGCAATCCTTAGAGTCAAATAGTCAGTCTTAATTGTCATGCGCCTTCGTTACTCTACTACTGACCCTTCCCAAAACGAATTCGATAGCTTGCCACGGGTACCAATAATTCTCAGCCGAGAAGGACACATCGTTGAAACAAAACGAATGGCACGATTAATTATTGTGCAAATTATGCCTCACTTAATGATTAACGAGAGTCATCAGGAAGAAAATCATTTATCCAGTAAGATGGAAAATTATGTTTCTTGGTATCGCCATCTCTCTGAAGACCAAGGCAAGGTCGCTGAATTAGGAACTATTTTAAGAGATGTGTTAGATGGTTTTACCAGCTTTAAATTTGAGCGAGTAAGTGAACAAGGTTGGGTACTGAAACTTAGATTTGCAACAGACACCAATGATAGTATCATTGAATATCGTTTAGGGGAACTGTCCGATGGACAGAAAACTTTAGTTGCTTTATACACCCTGATTCATGGTACTAAATCTGAAGACTATACTTTGTGCATCGACGAACCGGAAAACTTTTTAGCCTTGCCAGAAATTCAACCCTGGCTTATTCAGCTTTATGATCTTTGTCAAGAAGATAAACTACAATCATTATTAATTTCTCACCATCCTGAGTTGATCAACTACCTGTTAGCATCACCAATAGGCTATTGGTTTGAGCGTCAAAGTAATACTCCTGTTAGAACAAAACCAATTGGCACTGATATAACTGACAATTATGGCATTCCTGTTTCAGAGCTCATTGCACGGGGATGGTTAAATGAGTCAGCGTAGAGTTCAAATTGTTATTCTTTGTGAAGATCGGCAGCAAGAAGTTTTTGCCCGTCATTTTCTCAAAAAACGAGGTTTTAAAGGTCTATTCCGACCTAAAATTTGTCCTCCTGGTAGCCAATCTGGAGAACAGTATGTACGAACTCAGTATTTACGAGAAGTAAAAGCATACCGCCAGAATAGATATCGCGGAAAGCATGACAGGCAGGATGCCTGTTCCACAATAAGAGTACAGGCAAGATGCTTGTTCCACAGTAAGAGTTCAGGCAAGATGCCTGTTCCACAACTCTACTACAGTAATCACTCCACTACAGTACTCGCAGGATACTGGGAATACTATCAACAGCATCTAAAGTACGAATTTGCTCTAGTGCCTGTCGAAAGTCCCCTTCACGAACATCATGAGTTACCACAACAATTTCCGCCAAATCTCCTTGGAAGCCAGTCTGTACTATGGACTCTAAGCTAACGTTGTGCTTACCAAAACAAGTACCCAGGCTACCGATAACTCCAGGATGATCTTTAGTCAGAAAACGAGCATAAAAGCGGGTAACAAGTTCCCCAATGGGAGCGATCGCGCAATAATGTTGGTGAGTACAACTCAATAGGGGGTGCAATTCCTCAGGACTTCCACTGGTTTTGAGAACCGCCGCAATGTTGACAATATCTGATACTACCGCACTGGCAGTTGGTCCGGCACCAGCACCAGGTCCAAAGAACATAACCTGCCCAATCGGTTCTCCTTCGACTAAAATTGCATTGTAGACACCGCTAATACTGGCGAGGGGATGAGCTGTTGGCACTAGAGTGGGATGGACTCTTACCTGTAACATTTCCTCTTCTGAGGTATCCACTATTGACTCCCGCTTGGCCACCGCTAGTAGTTTAATCACAAACCCCAACTTTTCCGCATAAGCAATATCCGCTGCACCCACCTGACGAATCCCTTCACAGTGGATGTCTTGCAGCTTAATTCTGCCTCCAAATGCGAGGGAAGCCAGAATCGCAATTTTATCAGCAGCATCCAATCCATCAACATCAGCAGTGGGGTCTGCCTCAGCATAACCCAGCTGTTGAGCCTCACTGAGAATATCGGTAAAGGCAGCACCGGTGGATTGCATCTTGGTGAGGATGTAATTAGTAGTACCGTTAACAATACCAGTGATACTAGTAATTTGATTAACTCCTAAGGACTGCTTGAGAGGTTGAATTACTGGAATACCACCTCCCACTGCCGCCTCTAACAAGACATATACTCCTGCCTGGTTAGCCGCAGTAAAGATTTCATCCCCATACCGGGAAATCACAGCTTTGTTCGCTGTTACAACATGTTTTCCGTGAGCGATCGCTTGTAAAATGAGCGATCGCGCTGGTTCTAGTCCTCCCAACACCTCTACTACAATGTCAACAGCGGGATCTGTAACAATCCCTTCTACATCAGTTGTCAATACTTCTGGCGGTAGAGAGATGGAGCGAGGCTTATCCAGGGAGCGCACTCCTACCTTATGGATTACTATTTCTTGCACCATTGGGTGACGCCCCGTGGGTTGTTGCAAAATTTGCGCCGTCCCGGTACCAACTGTTCCTAGTCCTAATAAACCTATTTTAAAAGCCACTGCGATTATCCTGAATCCTTAAGAGTTACAAAATATTGAGCCAAGCTCCATAAGCTGCGGGAGTCTCTTTATTAAGGTACTATAGATTGTTTGTAAAGAAATCAAATAACCAATAGGAGATATCGCGCACAATAGAGAAGTAACTTAGTTGACAATTTACAGTACAACAAAGTAGTATAAGTAGGTTGTCAACAACAGTTGAGGTAACAAAATATCTATTACCCATGCCCAAGCTGCACCAGTATCGGGGCCTCCCTCAGCTCCCTCCGCTCCCTCAGCTCCCTCAGCCCCCTCAGCCCCCTCAGCTCCCTCAGCCCCCTCAGCTCCCTCAGCTCCCCCAGCTCCCTCAGCTCCCTCAGCCCCCTCAGCCCCCTCAGCTCCCCCAGCTCCCTCAGCTCCCCCAGCCCCCTCAGCCCCCTCAGCTCCCTCAGCTCCCCCATCCCCCCATCTCCCACCTATCCCTGCCACATTTGGGATAACTGCTGCCGTACATCAAAAAAGTCATTCCAGGGATAATAGGGTTTATGATACTCATTGAGGTAGTCAAGCAAGCGATCGCGGGCAAATACAACCGGTGCCCTAAGAGCCATATTGAGATCCGTTATAGAATCCCCAATGGCTATTTGTTCATCGGCAGGGTATTGTGCCATTACCTGCACTTTAGCTACTAGTTCTGTATCCCCTTCAAAGGCAGAATTTACTTGCAACAATTCACCGGTAGTGTCTACCTCAACCGCATAAATTGCTGCCACTCGTTCTAGTAAAGACTCTCCCCCCGTACCTGCTCGACTTAGCACTGTTTCCACCATGCCTCGCAAACCACCGGAAACGAGAATAAAGGGAACATGGTGATTATCCAGAAAATCTAGTAACTCTACTAATCCTGGACGTACTGGCTTTGATTGAGCATAGCGAATAATTTCAGGATAAAGTGCCGAAGGAATCGACTCAAGTATCTGCCGCACTCCTTGCCTAAGAGTTAACTTCCTCGCGTACATTTGGGGCATCAATTGTGCAGATAACTGGGGCGCAAATTCTTTGAGCATCCCAGCAAAGGTTTCTAATGCGGTAATCGTACCGTCAAAGTCACAGAAAACTACTCGTTTCATTAGGTGTTAGGTGTTAGGTCTTAGGTCTTAGGTTTTAGCCCACATTCCGTACTCTAACTGGTTTTTTGAATATTTTTGTTCTCCCCAAACCTCCCACACCTCCCACACGGGTGAAGGAAATTTTGGGTGGGATTTCTTGAGCTTTGTATCCAAAAATTATCAGTTCTCTCTTCTTACTCAGCTCCTCAGCTCCTCAGCTCCTCAGCTCCTCAGCTCCTCAGCTCCCACACTCCCCCCTCTCCCCACACCCTGAAAAACCTTTCGACTTAACCAGCACACCATTCCCCTTCTATCCTTCCCATCCCTGACAGGAATGGGCTTCCTGCGGCTTGCGTAACTCTTTGAAACGTGATAAGGTCGCCGAAATTAATGAGACTATACTCACCAAGACGGTCGAAATTGCCAAAAAGACAAAAGCGATCGCGGTAAAAGTCCACATTAATAGGACTGAGAGTAGTTGCTTGATGAGTGATTTGGATACGGATAAGACTGATACAATCATTGACGTAGAGATGCTCATAGGACTGAAATACCAAAATTCCGAAGACAATCATCGAAACTTGATAGCGTTAAGAAACTCTAAGATAAGAAAAAAATCTATGACTGTCATCAGTAAATTCTCGTAATTAGCTCAGTGAGCCTAAACTAGGCAATGAGGAAAACACTTGCATATTCCGAAGTCATCGCTTATTTTCCAAGTTAGACACCTGACTTCTTCAAGTGAGATACCCGACTTCTTAAAGAAGTCGGGTATCTGGGAGCACAAGTCGGGTATCTGGGAGTACTCCCCAGTATTGATACTGATCGCCAGAGGAAATCAAATAAAATGAATTTACTTGTTTTAACTGTTTATTCAATTATTGTTGCTTTAGCTTTCTCGAAAGCAGTGGAATCTTTAGAAGAGCAAATAGTAATAGAAGGGGATTCTGATTTTTTGGATGAACAACTAGAAAAATATGAATTAAAAGAATTGCTAGAAATTAAATTCAAGCTAGAAGATTGCTATCAAATCAGTGAATTCAAAAATCTACCATTTAGTATTAAAAACAAGTCTACAGATTCTTCTATTGATATCAACTGGGACCGCAGCTTTATTAGGGATTTTGAGGGTAGTGGACGACGAGCAATTCGTGTATTGGGTGATGATCAAGAAGTGCCGCAAAAGCAAGTAGAGACGACTTTAGTAGCCGGTGCAAGTAGTGATGTAAAAGTGAGTGATGAAAAACTTGATAAGCCCTTATTTGAGGACAAAAAACTGAAAAAAGCAACTGAAAAACCAGATCCGTTCCGCCTCGGATTATGCATCAAGGTAACTCAACCCGACGGCAAGACTAATACCTATGGTTTATCTCTTCGATTCATTCCGAAAAAACTACTCTGGACAAAGGCTCTGAGTCTTGCCTTGGAGCCGAAATAAGCTGGGGGAGCATGGGTAGCGAAAAAAAGGGTGGGGAGCGGAGGAGCGGAGGAGCGGAGGAGCGGAGGAAGAAGAGAGAATTGATAATTTTTGGATACAAAGCTCAAGAAATCCCACCCAAAATTTCGTTCACCCGGGGAGCATCTAAGAGAGACAGGGAGGACAAGGGGGACAAGGGGGACAAGGGAGACTAAGGAGGAGAAAATACTATTTAACTTAGGGAACTCCAAGAAATAAATTATCCCAATTTTTGGACTTGCCTTATAACGTAAACTAGAAAAAGGAGAGAGTGAGGGAAGGCAGTTGCGGAGGAGGTGAAAGCCTACTCTGAGGAAAGTCCGGGCTCCCGAAAGACCAGACTTGCTGGGTAACGCCCAGTGCGAGCGATCGTGAGGATAGTGCCACAGAAAAATACCGCCAATTAGTCATTTGTCAATAGTCATTTGTCAACAAAACGAAGGAATATTGACAATAGAACCAAGGAAAAAATTGGTAAGGGTGCAAAGGTGCGGTAAGAGCGCACCAGCAGCATCGAGAGGTGCTGGCTCGGTAAACCCCGGTTGGGAGCAAGGTCGTAGGAACTAAGGTTGGTCTTTTCCCAGTTCCGCTCAAGAGAACTGCTAGAGGTGTCTGGTAACAGGCGTCCCAGATAGATAACTGCCCTTTTAGCTGGCAACGGCTAGGAGAACAGAACCCGGCTTACGACTGACTCTCTCCTTTCATTTTGTTATTTGTTGTTTGTCAAAAAACTTTCAGGACTCTTGGGCAATTGCTAGGATCTCTTGATAAAGTACTTGACCAATTCGTGTGCCTTGCTTAATCAAAGCATCTAGGATAGGTTTTACGCCGGAAATTAACCCCTGGTTTTTGGCCACTAGCAATATACCAACTGTACCAGTTATAGGGATATTTCTAGACTGGGCAACTTTTCTGGCTGCCAACTCATCAATTAACACTCTATCTGCTCCTAGTTCCTCAGCTAGAATAATTGTCGCAGATTCGCCCAAATCTAATCCAGTTTCCGCTTGCAGGATTGATACTTGCTGTCGATTGCGAATTGAAAAAATTTCTATCCAATTCACAAACTGTACTTCTTTAGCAGCTGGATGTGTTCCGGTAGTGACTTCATGGTAAACCTCTTGAGGAATGATAATTTGCCCAAAAACCTCTGGTAGCAAGTTAATTTGTCCAACTTTAGCAAGTTCGCTCAAAGGAGTAGTATTGGAAACTACAATCACGATTTACGCTGCTCCAGCAAAGCAAGGGATTCAGCAACTTCTTGTTGTAGTTCTTCTGTGGTTTGAGGAGCAAAGACACAGATACCGTACTTACCCATAAGTTCGATAACATCTAAGCGTTGCATCCCTAGTAATCTACCAGCTCGTCCACTGCTAATGAAACCATGCTTCAGAAGAGTCATCACGTAGGCTTCTTTTGCCATGTGTTCAGCTTCTACTCTGATTTCTTCAGGAATCTTGGGAAGCTCTAGAGTAAATTGACATTGGAGCCGAGGAAGTTGAGTTTGCATAACTTGATGGTGAAAAGGAGATTGGGAGGTTAGTTTGAAGAGTGCTGAGAGGCAACTTCGGATGGTTTGATGGTGGGGGCGAAAAGTCCCCACGCCTAGTATAGCGACCCTAAAGGTTTATTGAATAAGTGTTAAGCTTTAATCCACCAAGGCGTTGAGGATTTTTTTTTTATTTGTTGGAATTTTTCTGCCGGATGTGGTATATTTACTACAAGCGAGCTTTTCCAGCCTCTATCCCAAGAACTACCCACGTAAATCTATTCTTTACGAAATCTTTTGCTGGGTTCATCGAAACTTTACAGAAATTTTGGGCGAGATCACTTTCAATAAGTGATATAGATCGCAAACGGAAATGAGCAATGGGTGAAGTATTAGTGGTAGACGATGACCGAACACAGCAGCTAATCGTCTCAAAAATACTCAAAAGGATGGGGCTAAAAGCCATTTTTGCCAACGATGGCGTTGAAGCTTTAGAGCAGGTTCAGAACAACCACCCTGAATTAGTAATCCTTGACGTTTTGATGCCCCGCATGAATGGTGCTGAGGTTTGTCAACGTCTCAAGGAGAATGAACAAACTCAGAAGCTACCGGTGGTGATGTACTCTGCACAAGAAAGAGAATTGTCCTCCTATTGGAGAACTGGGGGATGTGCTGATGCCTACCTCTCGAAGATCTGCCATCCTCAAGCCCTAATCGATACCATAAATCAACTTTTGGCTTCTGACTCTAGGATGCCTGCTTTAGCCTGATGGGGGTACTTTTGGAAGTAACAAGTAACAAGTAACAAGTAACAAGTAACAAGTAACAAGTAACAAGTAACAAGTAACAAGTAACAAGTAACAAGTAACAAGTAACAAGTAACAAGTAACAAGTAACAAGTAACAAGTAACAAGTAATACCAATTAAGAGCAATTCAAGTTACTGCTACTGATACTGAGGAATGGTTACAGGATTTACTGCTCTGTTGCAGAGGAATTTCAATCAGAAACTGGGAACCTTTTTCCGGTAATGATTCACAGCGTAAGATACCTCCATGTCTTTCCACTACAATCTTATAACTAATCGATAATCCTAAACCAGTTCCTTTACCCACCGGTTTGGTAGTAAAAAAGGGGTCAAAAAGTTGTCTTTTGATCTCTTCTGTTATACCTAAACCATTGTCAGCAATACAGATAGTAACTGTATCTGGGAATGAGATTGCTGTGCGAATCCAAATTGTTGGCTGCTCTGCCATTTTTTCCCTGTTGATTGACTCTTCCAAAGCATCAATGGCATTATGAATAATGTTCATGAAAACTTGATTAAGCTGGGAAGGATAGCATTCTACTAATGGTATTTCACCATATTCTTTAATTACTTGGATAATGTAGTTACCACTTTTGCCCTTCAAGCGATTGTTGAGAATTAATAAGGTACTATCTATCCCCTCATGAATATCCACTGCTTCCATTTGTAGTCGATCCAGGCGGGAAAAATTCCTTAAGCTTAGCACTAAATTACGAATACGCTCTGCTCCAGTTTGCATTGAGGAGAGAGTTTTCGGTAAATCATCAATGAGGAAATCCAAATCAATGGCTTTAGCATAAGCCTCAATTGCGGGAATTGGCTCATAATAATTTTGTTGATAAAGATTTACCAATTGCAGCAGGCTTTCAATATATTCTTTGGCATAGTGTAGATTGCCGTAAATGAAACTTATAGGATTGTTGATTTCATGAGCTACTCCGGCTACCAGAGTACCTAAAGTAGACATTTTTTCACTTTGCACCAACCGCGCTTGGGAAGAATGGAGTTCATCAAGAGCTTTTTGAAGTTGTTTGGCATGAGCTGTAGCTAAATCAGCAGCAGTGCGACTTTGCTCGAATAGTTCTGCTTGGTCGATCGCGTTGGCCAATTGGTCAACTACAGAAGTAATTAATTCTACCTCGCCATCATCC
Source organism: Caldora sp. SIO3E6 (assembly GCA_010672185.1). Lineage (GTDB taxonomy): Bacteria > Cyanobacteriota > Cyanobacteriia > Cyanobacteriales > Coleofasciculaceae > Caldora. Next base: position 21,942 of record JAAHHL010000025.1, read on the forward strand.
CAAGGGTGAGGTGTGCGGAAATGCTCACAAACAACTACCCCTATTTTTTGAGAACGAGTTTGAATCGGAGCAATTAGTAGCGCCTTCACTCCTAATTCTGCGAGGCGGGAACGACAAGCCTCATCTAGTTGGGAATCGGAAGAGATGTCATTGATACAGAGCAAAGAGGGTTGTTGAAGTAGTTGGGTTAATAATGACTCAAGTTCCCCAGCTATACTGTAAAATTTCAGCTCCATTGGTAGGATTGATTCACAAGCTCCTTGCATCAGTTTCCAATCCGGGGGGTGAGCTGATTTGTGGCACCAAAAGAACTGACAGCAGTCAATCTCCAGGATATTGCGAATTTCCTCAACTGCACTTTGTAAAATTTTGTCTAAATCTAAAGAGATGCGGATTTGGCTAGACAGACGACGTTTGAGTAAGTTTTCCCGCGCTTTTGATTGCAACAGTGCTTCTTGAGTTTGCCGTAGTTGGTTATTGGTGGCACGCAATTGAGCCATTGCCTGCTCTAGTTGGCAGTTGTATTGAATCGACTGCGTTACTTCTGCTAGCATATCGAAGACTACTGGGGGTATCTTATCCCCTAACTCTTCAATACCTAACCAAGGCTGGGGTTTAATTAAACCGTTACTGGTGAAAACGACTTCAAGTTGACCACTATCCAAAATTTGGCCAATGTGGCAATGCTTCCACAGATGATGGTTTTGTTCAATACAAACTATGCCTCCTGGTGCGTCAAAAGTTTGTCCGTAGGCAGCTTCCCGTACTAGATCCACATCCACCGAACCAGCTGTTTCCACTGCTTGCTTCCAGAGGTAAACTTGAACATAGGCAGCTTCTATGGGATCACTAGTCACTCTTTCCTGACCATACCGACGCTGAAAATTTTCAACAAAGGTGCGATTGACTGGTGTGTCGATACTCTGAAAGTAGCTCCAGCTAGCGTAGTGACCCGTAGTAGACGAGCCAATCCTACGAAGTTCTTCTTCCCCAACACTGATTGCCATAATTGGTATCTCTTGGGGAGTAATTCCAGCAGCTTGGTACTGTTGGTAGAAAGCCAAATTGCTATCACCGTTGAGGGTACTAAAAACCACATCGGGTTGAGCAGACTTAATTCTTTGAATTGCTTCCTTAAACTCTGTGCTTCCTAACAGAGCGTATTCTTCCCCTACTAATTTACCACCTTGTTGTTTGAGCTGGGCTTTAATCAGTTTGTTGGCAGTACGGGGAAAAACGTAATCGGAGCCGATTAAGTAGAAGCTTTTGCCCTTGTTTTGAATTAACCAGTCAACCGCTGGTTCCACTTGTTGGTTGGGACAGGTTCCACTGTAGAAAATATTGGGCGAACATTCGAGTCCTTCGTACTCAACAGGATACCACAACAGGGCGTTGAGCTCTTCCAACACGGGTAAAAGAGTTTTGCGACAAGCAGAAGTCCAACCACCGAAAATTGTAGTAACTTGGTCTTGTTCAATGAGCTTTCTGGTTTTGATAGCGAAGGTAGTTGGCTCAGATTCGCCATCTTCAATGATTGGTTCGATCGTTTTACCGAGGATACCACCAGCTGCATTAATTTCTGCGATCGCCATCAATTCCGCATCTTTTAAAGACTCCTCGCTAATTGCCATCGTTCCACTCAGGGAATGAAGAATTCCCACAGGTATAGTAGAACCGGATCTAATCAATTGTTGTTTTTTTTGACTCATCATTTAACTTTGACTACAATTGGTTTGATTTAAAGGCAAATCAATTGCTCGCAGGAGTATGATAATTCCGGTAAAACCGAGGAAATTGGTCATTCGCTCAACCTTTTTCCTGATTCCTGCTCAAAATTTGCGTATATTGTTGTGAATGTAAGTCTCTGATGCACCCGCTTGCGTCACTAGCGGTAATAATTTGAGTTCAAGGGCTATAGGCCAGCAATTATGCTGTTTCTTCTATTGGCTAATGAACTTTAGAAAAATTTCTAGTAATTTATACTCAATATTCCTAAAACCTTCCTTAAAACATCCCCAAAGAGGGATGCCTAATTATGACGCATTAATTAAATTTAACCTATTTTTTTTAAATTAGTTGTAGCAAATTTTACTTTTATCTCACATTTGTATCGGTAAACACAAGTTAAAGGTTCTTTCCTGAGGGCTTCGGAATCGTATTCCTCTTTAACTTTTGAACTGTGCGGAGGATTTTCCCGGCTAAGATAGCCGCACCAAACCCATTATCAATATTCATGACACCGATTCCCGATGCACAAGAGTTGAGCATTGTCAACAGTGGAGCAACACCATTGAAGCTTGCGCCATAACCGACACTGGTAGGCACTGCAATCACAGGAGAATCAACTAAGCCACCCACAACACTAGGCAAAGCTCCTTCCATACCTGCTACTACAATCAAGACATCTGCTTGGGTGATGATAGGTAGATTACTCAGCAAGCGATGGAGCCCTGCTACCCCTACATCCCACAGACGGTTAACTTGAAACCCTGATAGTTCGGCAGTTATAGCTGCTTGTTCCGCAACTGGTAAATCGGCTGTGCCAGCGCTGATGACAGTAATTAGTCCTGGATATTTCGGCTCCAAGTTTTCTGGAACCAGGGCACAGATTTTTGCTCTTGGGTAATATTTGAGTGTGGGGAGTTGAGCTTGCAGTTGGGTAAATACTTCTGGTTCAATCAAAGTTGCCATAATCGGCAAATCTTGACCTACTTCCTGATTTTTGCGCTTCATCGCCTCGATAATTTGCACAATTTGTTCAGGAGTCTTTCCCGACCCCCAAATTACCTCAGGAAAACCATTTCTTAAATTCCGGTGATGATCGATTTTGGCAAATTCTCCCACTGCTTCAAAATCAAAATGCTTCAGTTTGCCCAAAGCTTCATTAGGGGTAGTTTGTCCAGCAGCTACCGACTCTAGCAACTTTTGTAAGATTTCTTGATTCATGATTGCTTAGGCAATTTTACGCTTCCCCTTCTTGGAGGAAGGGTCATCTAAGGAAATTATTAGTTCTTTGGTAAATTTAGTGTAAACAGTAGTTTATATATAGGCGCACACTTTTTCCATTATAAAAAAATAATAGCAAAAAATAACGGTAAAGGCAATAAGGGAAGAACTCTGAAGAAACACTCTGGCTAATGGCTAATGGCTAATGGCTAATGGCTAATGGCTAATGGCTAATGGCTAATGGCTCTTAAGAAACAAGGCAGAAGGCAGAGGGCAGAAGGCAGAAGGGAAGAGGAGTTGACTTGTTTCTTCCTCACCATAGCGGCGCAAGATTAGACCCCACACCCTACACCCCGCGCCGTTAGGCGCTTTCAAGAAACAAGGCTCCGAGGCAGAAGGCAGGAGGGAAAAGGAATAGACCTTGTGTCGTTCATTCGTAGGGGGAGCTCTTAAGAAATAAGGGAGCAGGGGAGCAGAGGAGCAGAGAAGCATGTTTAATTTATGCACAAATGGAGGGTGTTTGATTTATGCACAAATGTTAAGTATCGCGTCCTTCCTCTGTCGGTGTAATGAGCATTAGAAGGACTTCCGCCCCAAAAAGAAGGAGAGAAACAAGTCAGCTTCCCTTAGAACCTTCTGCCCTCTGCCCTCTGCCTTCTGCCTTTTTTCTCAAGAGTATTGTGTTGATACTCCACAATTTAACTAACACAATCAGTATTTACGTAACTTTTCACAATAACACAGTAATTTTTAATACATTAAATACTATTTCAGTATTTAATGTATTAAAAATTACTGTGTTATTGTGAAAAGTTAAGGAAAACCTTTCTTGCCAGGAACTTTTTTCTGGCAATTATCAAAAAAGCGAGAAATCGATGACCATGCTCTGTCAGCGGCAGCCTGTCGAGCCGTTGAGTTTAATTCATTAGCAAAGGAAAATTGTTTAGCCAGTACTTTGCTGTACTTGCTGAGGTCATATTTTCCTGTCCCTTTGTTATCCATCCATAAACGAATGCAGCTATTGCGAATAAATTTAACCGTCCGAATAGCCTCGTCAATAGCTAGATACTGTTCAGGGCTGCCATATGCTTTGAACTCAATAATAATCATTGACTTTCAGTCAGGCTAAGCTAAAGAATGTCGCTCTGTTTTCATATACTATTACGCTAATACGCTTAGCGTAATCTGTCAAGTCTTCACCAAGTTTTTTTCACGGCGACTAAAGTCGCTAGTAACCTTCATCTCCGCTTTAAAAAGACGGAGCTTTCGGTTTGTTGGTTTCCTAGTAAGTAGTAGGGCTAAAGCCCTAATAAAGAGTGTTTCCAGCGCAGCAGAAGTAACCCACCTTTTTAGCCTTACTAAAAAAGCAGACACCCTAAATCTTACCGCTTTTGCCTCGAAGTTTTCTTCCCTCCTATTCCCCTCCTTGGAGGGGTTAGGGGTGGGTTCTGCCTTCAAGCAGTAGCGATCGCATATACCCCAGATTAGTCAAGAGAAAGCTGCATCAACAGATTAATTAAGTACCCCCAAGGGAATTCGAATCCCTGTCGCCTCCGTGAAAGGGAGGTGTCCTAGGCCTCTAGACGATGGGGGCTTGTTTTTCGCACTTTTGTAATAGTAAAGAACTTTCCCAATTTTGTCAACCACTTTTGCCAAATTTATTTTATCCCTTTGCGCAATTGAGCCAAACGCTGTTGAGACTTGGCATCAAGGGAATTGACTAAAAAGCGACCCCTAGCTGGTTTTTGGGGTCGCTGTTGACTACGGGTGCGGCGAATGGTCGTTTCCACCTCTTTGGCTAACTGTTGGGATGACATCCATTCTGCTCCGTATCCAACTACTGTCTGTTGCTGAGCTCGATCTGAAGTGGCAACGATTAACCGCCCTTTAGGCTGAAAATGCTTGCTTTTATAAGAAGCACAAAATTTTTCGATGTGAGTGTCTGCTGTCTGTCCAAACTCTGTAAACAGAACTGACAAATGGTTGGTGACGGCTTCACTGCAAGTAGGCTTGTTCTGATATTGAGCGTCAAAGATTAAATGGGATTGGTAACCCTCAAAAGCACTGTAGTTGACCAAAACCTCGATTAATTCTTGGCGAGCTACTTCCAGTCCATAGCGATCGCGGGTCTTTTTCAGACTAGACCAAGCTCCAATAATATTGTAGCCATCAACTAGTAGGATAGCCTGTGGTGAGAGACGGGACATTTTTCAAGGTCAAGATGTGTGTGTGGGGCATTGTTTATCTTTCGTATTTTAACAATACTTTACAGATGTTTAACAATATAACTGAATATTTGAAGAAGGAGGCAGAAGGCAGGAGGCAGGAGGCAGAAGGCAGGAGGCAGAAGGCAGGAGGCAGGAGGGTGAGCGAAAAAAAGGGTGGGGAGCGGAGGAGCGGAGGAGCGGAGGAGCGGAGGAGCTGGGGAAGAAGAGAGAACTGATAATTTTTGGATACAACGCNGTTATGTCGCGTTATATCAGTTTTTCAAAGCAGGAAAGCCCAGAGTTTCCCTTTGCTGTAGGTATAGCTGAGCCACTCGCCTTGCTAGATTACGGATTCTGCCAATATAACGTGTCCGCTCCGTAACCGAAATAACCCCCCTAGCATCTAGTAAATTAAAGGCGTGAGAACATTTCAACACATAGTCCAGGGTAGGTAGCACCAATCCTTGTTTACTGAGTTGTTCTGCTTCCTGCTCGTACAAACCAAATAAGGTGAACAGCAACTCAGGGTTAGATGCCTCAAAGTTATAAGTACATTGCTCAATTTCCCCCTGTAAGTAAATATCCCCATAATCAACTTGGTCATTCCATTTGATTTTGGCGATCGCATCGACATCCTGAAGATACATCACCAATCGCTCTAGTCCATAGGTCATCTCAATGGACACTGGACAACAATCAATGCCTCCACACTGTTGGAAGTAAGTAAACTGAGTAACTTCCATCCCATCTAACCAAACTTCCCAACCAACTCCCCAAGCACCCAAAGTAGGAGATTCCCAGTTGTCTTCAACAAAACGGATATCATGCTCCTCCGGACGAATACCTAGCGCTTTGAGGGAATCTAGGTAAATTTCCTGGATATTACCTGGTGAAGGCTTAATCAAAACTTGGTACTGATAATAGTGCTGATAGCGATTAGGATTTTCACCATAGCGTCCATCTGTAGGTCGTCGGCATGGCTCAACATAGGCCACAGACCAAGGTTCTGGTCCAATTGCTCGTAAAAAAGTTTGGGGATTCATCGTACCAGCACCTTTTTCCGTGTCATAGGGTTGAGCAATCAAGCAACCGCGATCGCCCCAAAACTGATTCAACCTAGCAATCACTAACTGAAAATTCATGCCTAACTCTCCTCGCTCAAGTCCAAAGCCGATTTCAACAACCTATCCATTGTGGCGCAAATCTACCTCCACAAAAGGTTTTGAGGTATTTCAGAAATTTTTTTTCAAAAAAGGGTTGACAAGACTGGGAAGTGTTAGTTATGTTAGTAAAGGCTTGAGGGAGGCAAACAACGCCGCACCGAAGCCCAGAACCTAGACAAATTAATAGTTTGAGACTTATTGCACAAAACCTAACTCGTCAATAAAAACAATAAGCCAGGTTGAAGCAGGCAACTGTTAAACCGAAGATACTAGAACGATAAGTTCTAAAAACTTCTCTTGTGAAGAGAATAACATGGAGAGTTTGATCTTGGCTCAGGATGAACGCTGGCGGTATGCTTAACACATGCAAGTCGAACGCACCTTTCGGGGTGAGTGGCGGACGGGTGAGTAACGCGTGAGAATCTGCCCTCTGGTCGGGGACAACCACGGGAAACGGTGGCTAATACCGGATAGGCCGCAAGGTGAAAGATTTATTGCCAGAAGAGGAGCTCGCGTCTGATTAGCTAGTTGGTGGGGTAAAAGCTTACCAAGGCGGCGATCAGTAGCTGGTCTGAGAGGATGAGCAGCCACACTGGGACTGAGACACGGCCCAGACTCCTACGGGAGGCAGCAGTGGGGAATTTTCCGCAATGGGCGAAAGCCTGACGGAGCAATACCGCGTGAGGGAGGAAGGCTCTTGGGTCGTAAACCTCTTTTGTCAGGGAAGAAACTCTGACGGTACCTGACGAATAAGCATCGGCTAACTCCGTGCCAGCAGCCGCGGTAATACGGAGGATGCAAGCGTTATCCGGAATTATTGGGCGTAAAGCGTCCGCAGGTGGCGTATCAAGTCTGCTGTTAAAGACCGGGGCTAAACTCCGGAAAGGCAGTGGAAACTGAAACGCTAGAGTGCAGGAGGGGTAGAGGGAATTCCCGGTGTAGCGGTGAAATGCGTAGATATCGGGAAGAACATCGGTGGCGAAAGCGCTCTACTGGACTGCAACTGACACTCAGGGACGAAAGCTAGGGGAGCGAATGGGATTAGATACCCCAGTAGTCCTAGCCGTAAACGATGGATACTAGGTGTGGCTTGTATCGACCCGAGCCGTGCCGTAGCTAACGCGTTAAGTATCCCGCCTGGGGAGTACGCGCGCAAGCGTGAAACTCAAAAGAATTGACGGGGGCCCGCACAAGCGGTGGAGTATGTGGTTTAATTCGATGCAACGCGAAGAACCTTACCAGGGCTTGACATGTCGCGAATCTCAGGGAAACTTGAGAGTGCCTACGGGAGCGCGAACACAGGTGGTGCATGGCTGTCGTCAGCTCGTGTCGTGAGATGTTGGGTTAAGTCCCGCAACGAGCGCAACCCTCGTTTTTAGTTGCCATCATTAAGTTGGGCACTCTAGAGAGACTGCCGGTGACAAACCGGAGGAAGGTGGGGATGACGTCAAGTCAGCATGCCCCTTACGTTCTGGGCTACACACGTACTACAATGGTGAGGACAAAGGGCAGCGAACCCGCGAGGGCAAGCCAATCCCATCAAACCTCGCCTCAGTTCAGATTGCAGGCTGCAACTCGCCTGCATGAAGGAGGAATCGCTAGTAATCGCCGGTCAGCATACGGCGGTGAATCCGTTCCCGGGCCTTGTACACACCGCCCGTCACACCATGGAAGCTGGCCACGCCCGAAGTCGTTACCCTAACCCGTAAGGGAGGGGGGCGCCGAAGGCAGGGTTAGTGACTG
>JAAHHL010000025.1:35000-38534 GCA_010672185.1 Caldora sp. SIO3E6
TGAAAACTTGGCATCTGACTATGTAAAGCTGGAGTTTCTGACCCCAGATACTGACTTGACACCAATTGTTCCGGCTCTAAAGAATGTGTTTAAAGATGCTTTGGGTGCCAGCGTAGCGGAACTTAACTTTAAAAGTATCACAGACAAGTTGTCCGCTTTGATGTACGAGTATCCCTTTCAGGTACCTGCTTACTACGCCCTAATTATTCGCTCTTTGGTTACTTTAGAAGGAATTGCGATTAACGTCGAGCCTAACTTTAAAGTACTTAGTAAAGCCTATCCCTATGTATCTAAGCGCCTGCTGACAGATCCTTCACCCCGATTAAGAGCTTCTCTGAAGGATTTGTTATTCAAGGATGACAGTTTTCGCTGGAACCGTCTGGAAAATTTGTTGCGTAATGCAGCTAAATCTCCGGATTACGAACTTAATCAATTGTTAAATCAAACTTTAGAGTTTCTTTTCTCTGAGCGGGGTGCTTTTATCCGTGAACGGTTGGTAGATGAAATTGTTAAGGCACTAGATACTTATGGGCGTCGAACTCTCAGTAATCTGTCTAACTATTTGCAGGAAACTTTGGGATTAGCTCAGAAGCCAACTCAGACACCGGAGATGACAGTAGAAACGACTCAGAGTGCAGAGCATATCAAGCGCATTTGGGAAATTCTTCAAGAAACTCCTGGTTTCGATCCCATGCAATTAATACCAGTGATTCCTGAATTACTGATGAAGGAAGAAACTCAACGTATGGGACAAAAAATTGCTGGTGGCTTAGCCCAGCGAGTAATTGCACGAATGATTCGGGAGGCTTTGCTTAAGGATACTACTGAGGAGGTAGCAGTACCCAACGAGCAGCAAATCACCCAAGAGCCTAAAGTAGTTACCCCAACTCCTAAATTATTGCTACCTCCTGCTGCTTTGATTCAATAGGATTTTTATGTGGCGTTTCTCGTTTAGATTTGGGAATGGGGAATGGGGAATGGGGAATAGCAAACGTAAACTTGTCACCAATGTTCATTACCTAACACTTATAGCAACTAGGACAAGGGGCTTAAGCCCCTTGTTAACTTGCCCTACCAGAGAATGTCTTAACCGTCCTGGCGACTGCTATACTATTCAGCGAAATTTATGCTCAATTCTCTGCAAACGCCTCACAGTGAATATCACTGGGATGGTAGCGATAATCGTTTTTTTGAAGGTTGGTACTTCCGAGTTACCTTACCCAGCTGCCGACAAACCTTTAGCTTTATGTATTCCATCGATGACCCAATTGGTGGTAAACCTTGTAGTGGTGGTGCAGCCCAAATTATTGGCCCTGATGACGAATATCTCTGCCGTACTTTTCCCCAAGTTAACCAGTTTTGGGGCTCTTCTTCATCCTTAGGCTTAGGGCATTGGGGTAAAACCACTTTAAATATTCCACCCCAACAACTCCATCCAGCTAAATTTGAGACTCACATCCAGGAAGGCTACCAAGCAACAGCCACCTTGAATCAAGGTATTATTCGCGACCCTGCCAGTCAAGCTTATTGTCGCTGGCAATATGAAGTCCAACCGATTTATGGCTGGGGAGATTCCGGTGCGCCACAGCAAGCAACTGCTGGCTGGCTCTCTTATTTGCCCATATTTGAACCAGGATGGCAAATTTTAATGGCTCACGGTTTGGCAACGGGTTGGATTGATTGGCAGGGAAAGCTCTATCAGTTTACCGATGCTCCTGCCTATTCTGAGAAGAATTGGGGTCACTCCTTCCCCAAGAAATGGTTTTGGCTCAATTGCAACAGCTTTGAGCAGGAAACTGATCTGGCTCTAACTGCGGGTGGTGGTATCAGGAAGGTGCTGTGGTGGGAAGAATCTGCCGCTTTGGTTGGTATCCACTATCGGGGTAAGTTCTATATAGGTGTTAGGTGTTAGGTATTAGGTGTTAGGTGTTAGGTATTAGGTGTTAGGTGTTAGGTATTAGGTGTTAGGTGTTAGGTATTAGGTGTTAGGTGTTAAAGCCTTTGCTGAACTCGTTGAGTAAGGTGGGTTTTGAACAAAAGTGATCTAACGGATGATGCATTACGCGATCGCTAACAGCACCCTACAGCTGAGTTGGTTTAGTAGAGCAAGTTTTGGACAGAAGTTATCGTTTTTTCGCCAATTAACTCTCTCAACCCACCCCTACAAACAAATGTGACATTTATAACACCCACAACCTAAAACCTACCACCTACCACCTACCACCTACCACCTAAAACCTAAAACCTACCACCTACCACCTAAAACCTACCACCTAAAACCTAAAACCTACCACCTACCACCTAAAACCTAAAACCTACCACCTACCACCTACCACCTACCACCCACAACCTACCACCTACCACCTAAAACCTAAAACCTAAAACCTAAAAATGAACGATCTCCGAAACCATCTCAACTCCATGCTGATGCGGGAAAGCCTGCTGGATAAAGACGTGCAGAAGTCCACGGAATCTCCAGTTATCCGCATGTTACCGGATACTCATGTTATCAAAATTGGCAGTCGATCGCTGATTGACCCAGGACGTAAAACAATGTATCCCGTTATAGAAGCTTTAGCAACAATTCTGGAATCTAAGCGGTTGATTATTGGTACAGGAGGTGGAGCCAGAAGTCGCCATGTTTTCTCCATTGGTATCGATTTGGGATTGCCTTCCGGTGTGTTAGCCGAATTAGCCGAAGCCGATGCTTTAGGTAATGCTCATATTCTCGGTGCCTTACTTTCTCCCTATGGGGTTGTGGCGATTCCACCAGCCATGTTTGGACACCTGTTACCTTTATTTATTCGCACTGTACCTGGGGTAATTTTTAATGGAGTACCCCCTTATGGATTGTGGGAACATCCACCTAAAATGGGACGCATTCCTCCCCACGGTAGTGATATCGGCTGTTTTCTGTTGGCAGAATGTTTTGGCTCTACAAATCTAACCCTGATTAAGGATGTTGATGGACTGTACGATCGAGATCCGAAGCTTGATTCAACCGCTACATTTATTCCTAAGATTTCCACCGCCGAGTTGAAAGAGCGCAACTTGGAAACCTTACCTTTTGATCGGCTGTTCATTGATTTGTTGGAGAAAGCTAGATTAATTACACAGTTCCAAGTTGTCAATGGACAAAAACCGGAGTTAATTGCAGCCGCGCTGAATGGAGAACATGTTGGCACTATTGTTTATTCTTCTTGAGTTTTCCATGCTGTTGCCAAGGGAGTAGGGAATAGGGAATAGGGAATAGGGAATGGGGAATGGGGAATGGGGAATGGGGAATAGGGAATGGGGAATGGGGAATGGGGAATGGGGAATGGGGAATGGGGAATGGGGAATGGGGAAATATAGATTTTTTTGACCCCTTGCTCTTTCCATATATAGGAGTTGACAAAATGCATGACCCTAAAACCTAAAACCTAAAACCTAAAACCTAAAACCTAAAACCTAAAACCTAAAACCTAAAACCTAAAACCTAAAACCTAAAACCTAAAACCTAAAACCTAAAACCTAAAACCTAAAACCTAAAAC
>JAAHHL010000250.1 GCA_010672185.1 Caldora sp. SIO3E6
GCTCTTTTTACTGTTAATCAGGTAGGGTAACGTCACCCGCTAAGAGAGAAAGTAGAACGCCTCGAAAGCATCAATTGGCAATGGTTGTGGCTTAAGTTGACACCAATGGGCAGCAACCCACCCCTAACCCCTCCAAGGAGGGGAGGCGGTCTCCATGAAAAAAATTCACCACCATGCAGAAAATCCCTCTCAACCCGTCCCCGCGTCCCCGCGTCCCCGCGTCCCCGCGTCTCCTCCAAGTCAGGAAGAATGAGCTTAATTCCATCCAATTTCTTGTAGCGCTACTTGAATCACTGAAATAAAACTGTGAATTTGGGCAAACTCAACTACTGATTCCCCACCAATATAAGTGCTAGCGTATCCTTGAGTAGGCTTGCCGACATTGAGCATCACTCGAATATTACAATTACCTTCAACTTCTGTAAAAAATTCTCCTGCCAAGGCTTGCATCTGAAAGCCTAGACCATTAGTTAGGAAAACAGGGGATTCATAATTGGGGTCTACTTTTAAAGCAGCTATGTGCTGTTCAAAGTAACTTACCAATCTTTGCAAATTTGGGAGTGCGATCGCTGAAGGAATGGAGCGCACTAACATTTCTCCTAGTTGAGGTTCTAGCCGCAACTCAATGACCAAACTAACCAATTCTCGACTATTCTCTACACTGTTGAGTTCAAAGATAATTTGATACCCATCAGTTTCCAAGAAACATTTGCTGACCATAAAATTTTTCAATGTGCTACAACTGTTGTATTCTATATTTGCGATCGCTTTTAGTTAGTAGAAAGAGTGCGATCATATCCTGTTGTGATTGTTCAGCAACCCCGAAGCGGTGGCACAATCAGGATAGATTTGCTTAGATCCTTGAGGAATGTAAATCCATCCTAACTGTTGTAGGCGATTGGTCAAATTGGAAATGGTAACACCTAGCTCATCTCGCATCGCATAAAGGTGAGGCCATTTCGTTAGGTTGCGTCCCCGCCGTACTTCTTCTAGCTTAAATCGAGGCATGAGCAGACAACTGGCAAAATATTGAGCCTGCCATTCAATCCAGCGTTGACTACTCTGTGCACGGCATAAAAAGGGTTCTACAGCTACTTCAATACCTTGATCTAATCGTTCTATAATCTGACCCACTGCGTTTTGGTTAATATGCAGTTCCCAGTGTCCAATTTCATGAGCTATTGTCGATTCTCCAAATCCGCTATGCAGGTTGGGAATATCCTCATTAATCAAAATCTTACGCTCTAGAGGTAAAATCATCGCTGCAATTGTTCCCTCTTTTTCCGCAGGTAAACAGAGCCATTCAACATCCAAACCTAAGGATTCAGCCAAAACCGTAGAATCGAGTGGCCATTTGAGAGGACGCTTGCGCTGTTGTTGGATTCGCTGGAAAACATCTACCGCTCGCCGTTCAATTTCCTCTTTAGGAATGTATTTATACGGTTTAATTACGCTCAATTTGATTCCTCCTCACTGTCCGAGCGCTTTGTTTCCCGCAGTAGTTTTTTGGCAAATTCCGGTTCATCTCGCATTCGCCGCAGTAGCGCTGGCATTTGCTTATACTTCCTAACTAAATCCTCAAAAATTTTTGCGTCGTCGGGCGTAATTCGACCAGCCAAACGTCTTAACTCTTCCTCCTGCAATCCTAAGTGCAGGGCTAATTTATGAATAACCACCTCGCTAGGGGGATACCCAGCATGATCATTCTCCAGCTTGGACAAGTAAGTGTAGTCCACACCAACTAGCTTTGCGAGTTCCCGTTGACTGTACTCCTTGTGCTTACGAGTTTTTCTAATAAGCTTCCCAAAAGTCTGATTCACAGCTTTTTCCTTGGATTAATTCCAATCCAGTTTGATCTTGACTTTATTTTTTGTGTTGACTATATTGGTCAACATGAACAACTTGCTCATACACTACATTATATGCTTTGCTTCCTAGAAGCACCAAAATCATGAAAATACAAAGCTCAAACCCAGACCAACTGTGCTTTTCCATTGGCAGACCCTTGGCGATTTTGTTGGAGGAAATCAAAAACACAAGCCATGACTCAGAGTTAACGAAAGCTGCCGAGCGGATGGGGGAAGCCCTCCAAATATTGGAACTGGCAAACCGAAATAGCTCATCTATGCCTGTTCAAATTCGGACGGCTCTTTACGAACTCCTGACGAAGTAGACTCTGTTTTTTCTGTTGACATTTAGAGTTGAAACCAATGCCCACAATTTTGCTTTTTGCCAGCTATAAACTATTGTCTTTGTTTTCCCCACCTGTAGGACTAGAGCACTTGCACTGCGATATGAAGCGGGGTTTTACTAAAGCTCGCAATAAAGAACCCCAAGTGAAAGCGTTACTGGAACAAGACAACATACACCAGCAAATTGGACTACTAGCACAACAGGGCGTTTATGAATTTCACCGAGATATTTCAATGCTCTCTTGTCAAGATGGAGTAGGGAGAATAGTAGATATCCTCAAGCTGAGTCAAAAATCAACCGAAGTACAGGAACGAGTCCAGCAAATTCTGGAAAACTACTGGGGTAATCCAATTCTTGATGGGAAAAATATCTTGAAACTTCTCCGAGGGGATGAAGGTTATCCTGAAGCCATTCTGATTCGATATGGGAATTATACCTTTAATTTCTATGCTGCAATTGATTGCATTTTCAGAGAAGTGGATGGTACGCTGCACATTTTAGACTTCAAAACGGGTAAATCTGATTTCGATCGCAGACAAGGCTATATCTACTTATTAGCTGCCAAATATCTTTACCCGAATCAAAAAGCTGTAGCATCATTTTATAACTTGGAAACGGGCAAATGGTCTCAGCCTCTCTCAGCAACAGCCGCCGCAATTCAAACTTTTGAGAGCTTGTTAGCGCAAACGGCTAAAAGACATCAACGAGATTTGTTCCGTTACCGTCAAAATCTTGCTGAATTCAAAGAAATTTTCCCACCGAATCCCGGTATAAGCTGCCGCAACTGTCCCTTCCCTTCAATTTGTCAATTTTCCGTACAAGAGGTTGCTGCATGAGTTCTAAGGTTCAAACTTCTACCCCTCCCATATTTCTGAGTGAAATTTTCCCTCTCAGTATTACTGAACCTAATTTAATCAGCTTTCGACTAACTCCTGAAGTGGGGCGAGAAATTGGTAACCGTTTAAGTTGGCGGTTCAGTCAGAAATTTCCTGAGGTGGTTGTTATCTGGCAAGAAGGATATTTCTGGGTTCTGGCTAAATCGGAGCAACTAATGCCAGACAGAACTCTATGGCGGAAAAAACTTACAGAGATTTGTGAAGAGTTACAAGAAGAGATTGGCGATTGTGTCTATTCAATCCAGTGGGTTAAGGAACCAGATATAACACCTGTAATTCTTGCTCAGCTAGCTGTTCGAGTCTTAAAAATTACTCGTCCTTTCTCTTCTCCGGTAGTTGTGATTCAAAATCAGGTTCAAGTCAAGCGTGAGGTTAAATACTGGGCGGAAACCATCGAAATTCAAGAAAAACAACAACCAGCTTTAACTTTGACAGTCCACAGCAACTTCAGTTATAGCAGAGATTTAGCCCAGTTCTATGAAAATCATCCTTATCGGCACAATCCTGAACAACTTTTGATTGGTTTGAAGGTTCGGGATATCGATCACAATAGTTTTGCCGCGATTACTGGAATTGTGGGAAGTATGTCAGAACATCGACAAAAACTTTTAGAGCAAGCAACTGGTGCAACTAGTAGAACATCTTTGGTAGAAGCACCAGACGAGCAACCTGTAGTCGCCGTACAGTTTGGCAAAAATACCAATCAGTTTCACTATCCTATGGCAGCACTGCGTCCTTGCGTCACTGCTGAAACTGCGAATCGATTTGAGGTGGATTATGGGGAGTTACTCAAAGCCACTAAAGTTCCCTATAAAGAAAGAAAAGAACTCTTACAGTTGTACAAAAAAGAAGCGGAAAAAGTTTTGTATCATTATGGATTTAAACTAAAATTGAGCATCAATAGTAGAGATTACGCTAATTTATTTTGGCAACCTCAAATAAATCTCAAAGAAACTAAGCTTTTATTTGGCAATAATTTTCTTGGCACTCAAGGTAAAATTCTGAATGGATTATCAAAAGGTGGCGTTTTTCGCCGTCACGAAGAGTATGAAGATCTATCGCAGCCTATTCGTCTTGCCGCTTTGAAACTTTGTAACTTAAAGGTTGGAAAATTTGTAAATGAAGTTCAAAAACGGCTAAAGAGTTACAAATTTGACAGTCTCTTACCTGAAGAGAGCAAAAAAACTTTATCTGTAGAAGATTTACCAGGAGTTGAAGCTAGAGCGAAAGTAGAGGAAGCTGTTGACGAACTTATGGGAATGCACCCCGATATCGTTTTGACATTTTTACCAACTAGCGATCGCAATGCTGATGATCGAGAGGGAGGTAGTTTGTATTCTTGGGTTTATTCCCGTTTACTCCGACGCGGAATCGCTAGTCAAGTAATTTATGAAGACACCTTAAAAAAGGTACAACCACAACATTTATTAAATCAAGTTATCCCAGGAATTTTAGCTAAGTTAGGCAACTTGCCTTTTGTTTTGGCTGAGCCGTTGGCAATTGCTGACTATTTCATTGGGTTAGATATTTCTAGAGGTTCCAAAAAAAGGAGCGTTGGCACAATGAACGCTTGCGCAAGTGTACGTCTTTATGGCAAACAGGGAGGATTCATCCGCTATCGACTTGAAGATGCCTTAATTGAAGGAGAAGAAATTCCTCAGCGAATTTTAGAGAACTTTCTGCCAGCAGCTCAACTCAAAGGCAAAACTGTCTTGATTTACCGAGATGGACGTTTTTGTGGGGATGAAGTTCAGCATTTAAGGGAACGAGCTAAGGCAATTAATTCTACATTTATTTTGGTTGAGTGCTATAAGTCTGGTATTCCTCGACTATACAACTTAGTGGAGAGAGTCATCATTGAGTCAGGTCAGGAAAAAACTGTCAAAGCTTTAACCGCACCAACAAAGGGATTAGCACTTCGCATATCATCACAGGAAGTAATTTTGGTAACGACTACAATCAAGTCGGAAAATATGGGTTTACCCAACCCTCTTCGTTTAAAAATTATTCCTGATGAAAGAAAAAGTATATCAATTGAAACTGTGGCAGAAACAACCCTAAAACTTACCTTGCTGCATCATGGTTCCCTGAATGAACCTCGTTTACCGATCCCTTTATTTGGTTCTGATCGCATCGCTTATCGGAGACTGCAAGGTATTTATCCAGGCTCTTTAGAAGGTGATTGCCAGTTTTGGTTATAAACATTAACACTCTTAAAAGATTTTTATTCACACTCAAAGCATGGTATGATAAATTCTCTAGGTGTCAGGTGGTAGAAATCAGTACAGATTTGGGTGGTAGAACTAAATTTAATTGAACAAGATTAGAACTGCCAAACACACATTACCTTGATGCCGCTTGTGTTGGTGATACTAATGAATTTTTTTGAGAAATTAAATGAAGCGATCGCTCGCAATCAGAGCTTACTAATTGTCGGACTAGATCCCAATCCAGAAATGATGCCGATGCACTTCTCTCAACCAGAGAGCGAAGGTAGTAGCCTTGATGGCTTGTGGGCATGGCTGCAATTCATTATCGCCGAAACTAGAGATTTAGTCTGCGCTTATAAACCGACGTTCGGTTTCTACAAAGCATTAGGGGCTCCAGGAATGGAATTGTTGGCAAAAACTATAGCAGCAATTCCCCCAGATATTCCTATTATCTTAGATGCCAAACATAGTGACCTCAATACCTGCACTGTTTTTGCCCAAACTGTGTTTGCCGAATGGCAATTAGATGCCATCACCCTCAATCCCTACCCAGGGCAAGACCAAGTAGCACCCTTTTTAGTTTATCCCGGTAAAGCGGTATTTATGCTCTGCTGTACCTCTAATCCTAGTGCAGCAACTTTACAACAATATCCTTCCCCGGAATCTCCCCTATACTTACATATAGTCAAAGAAGTCAAAACCTGGGGTACTCCTGAACAATTGGGCTTGGAAGTAGGAACCACCTCACCAGAAGTCCTAGCCAGCATTCGTGCTGTTGCTCCAGAACGAGTTATCCTAGTCCGTAGCATTTGGGCAGAAGGTGGTGCTGAACTTAACCAAATCCTCCAAGCAGGCTTAAATACCAGTGGTGATGGTTTGCTGATTCCCGTTCCCCAGGATATGTTAGCCAGTGAGCAACCGGCACAGCAAATCAGCTCACTGCGAGCCTCAATTAATCAACTCAGAAACCAGATTATCCTGGAGGGTTCTACTTGTGAGTTGTGGATGCCTGATGTTTGCTTGTTGAAGCAACATCCTTATCAAGATTTGATTTTGCAACTCTACGATATTGGCTGCATTATGTTTGGCAATTATGTCCAAGCATCTGGTGCAACCTTACCTTACTATATTGACCTGCGTAAAATTATTTCCAATCCCCAAATCTTCCATCAAATTCTCTGCGCCTATGCCGATATCCTCAAACACCTTAGCTTCGATCGCATCGCTGGCATTCCCTATGGTTCTTTACCTACTGCTACCGGGTTATCATTACGCCTGAATCATCCCATGATTTTCCCTCGTAAAGAGGTAAAAGCTCACGGTACCAGGCGGGTTATTGAGGGAAACTTTTATCCAGGGGAAACCATTGTGGTAGTTGATGACATTTTGATTAGTGGCAAAAGTGTAATGGAAGGAGCAGGCAAACTTGAGTCTGCGGGATTAAAGGTTAATGATATTGTCGTATTTATCGACCATGAACAAGGAGTCAAAGACCGACTGCAAGACAATGGTTATCAGGGGCATTCAGTGTTAAGCATATCTGAAATTACTGACATTCTATATCAAGCAGGAAGGATTAATGAGGAGCAGTATGAAATAATTGCTAATGGCTAATGGCTAATTGCTAATTGGGAATAAAGATTGCTTTCCTAAATTAGGTGTGATGGATTGACATAAATGTTAAATGCTAGATGCTACCTTTTTAATTATCTCTGAACAAGCAGTTGACAGCTTAAAAGCTAATATTTAGCATCTACCACCTAACACCTACCACCTACCACCTAACATTTTTCAAAAAGTAAATGACTCAGGTGGGGCAATATCAGAGCCAGCTTTGACACCATTTTGGCTGGATTGCAGGCCAGGTTTATTATCATCTGGTATATTAGTCTCATCTTCAGAAGAAACTGATAGCCCAGAAGCATTATCTGACTCAGGCTCAGCGAAAAACTGGGGGAGTGACTGGTTTGACATCAAACTCAATCCTCCTACAGCTCCAGCAATTAGGGCTGTATAGCCGAGATACATGTGAACTGAATTAAACTGAAGTCCCCTTGATTCTGATGGTTGTTGAGACCAAGAAGGAATCACTGATTTTACCGGATCTGGTGCTGGTAAGGAAGCCGCCATTGCCACTCCATTCAATCCTAAAGCTTGACCAAGGCGACGGATAAAACCCCGGAGGTAAACATCCTCTGGTAGCTTTTCTAAGTTACCAGTTTCTAAAGCATTAATAATATGAATGGGGACTAAAGTTTGATTATGAAGTTGGCGTACACTGAGGGAAAGGGCTTGACGCTTTTCCTGTAGTTGTTGAGTAATTTCCAACAACACTTGCTCTCGCTCTTGTTCTTTTTCTTCTGCTAGCTTTTGCTCAGGGAACTCTTTGGTTGGTCTAGTATAAGCAATAGCCCTGGCAAATAAACCAGGTTGTTTCGTTTTCTCAACGGCATTGCTCTCTTCTTCCACAGAGGTTGCTTCAATTGGTTGTTCTACATTCATTGGTTCCTTCTCTTGCACCTGGGGAGCATCTACATACTCTGAACTAGTTTGATTTTTTTCCTCAGAAGCAACGGGAACTATGTTATACTGCTGAGCAATCTGCTGGAAAGTCAAACGGACAGCTTCTCGCCCCACTGCCTTAACCAAAATTTGGGCAGCGCTAGCAGCT
This sequence comes from Caldora sp. SIO3E6, assembly GCA_010672185.1. Classification (GTDB taxonomy): domain Bacteria; phylum Cyanobacteriota; class Cyanobacteriia; order Cyanobacteriales; family Coleofasciculaceae; genus Caldora. Next base: position 7,971 of record JAAHHL010000250.1, read on the forward strand.
TCTCCCAACATCGTCTCCAATCCAGCTTTGGTTCGACGGTAAACTTCACTATCGAGGAGTTCAGCTTCTATTTGCTCCAAAAGAGAGCGTAATCCTTCCTGAGACCCTTCAATAGCAGGGTTTTGGATTGTAGTATTGCCATATGTAGGTTGCATTACCATAGCTTTCTCTTGTTTGCTGTATTTGAGTAATATTCCTCGGAGCAAGCTGGACAACTGACTGAAATAGTTATTTGTTATTAGTCATTGATCATTTGTCCTTTGTACTAACGACAAAGCGACGGA
>JAAHHL010000251.1 GCA_010672185.1 Caldora sp. SIO3E6
TTGGCTCAAAAACCTGGCATCGACCCGGAAAATCCCTGGGTAACTTTGGGGGATACAGCGGATAAATGCTGCATTCCTTCTTACTTATTACTTGTTACTTGTTACTTGTTACTTATTCAGCAGACCCTAGCTAGGCATAAGTTACGTGCAATTCTCTTTGCATGTTCATTCCTTTGTCTTGTTACTCTTAAATGTTTACGGGCATAAATACCACTGGCTTTTCTCCTACTAGATGACCCTTTCTTCTTCTTGTAGATATTACGCTGGGAACGTTTGATTGTGTCCTCAGATTTCCTTAAAAACCTAGGGTTGGGTTCAAAAAACAGGTTTGGAGCTGACGCTATTTCCTGAAGACTGCTCTTATCAACTAGACCAGTTATTGGATATACATTGGCTACCGGTTACTCCCGATTTGTTGTAACCCACATTCCGCACCTGCTGAAGTTTCTGGTTCAGATGTATTTTAAATTACATTGTCAACTGCGGTAGGACTGCCCTTATCCTAAAAAATAGCTCCTCGCTCTATCAAGTCAAACTTTATTTTTTCGGAAAGTCCTAAATTTTTGCCAAATAAAGCTTGCTTGACTTTTGTACGGCGAAAGTTAGTACTCTTGAGATTAGTACCCCTAAGATCCGCACCGTTCAAGTTAGCATCCATCAGATTAGCACCCCTTAAATCAGCATTTTTGAAGTCGGCAGCTCTCAAGTAAGCACCACTTAGGTTAGCACTAATCAAGCAGGCAGCCTTCAAGTTGGAAACGCTGAGGTAAGCATAGCTCAAATTGGCACTGATTAAATTAGCGTACCTAAAATCTGCACCCCTAAGGTAAGCTTTTTTAAGATTAGCACCACTAAGATCGGCACTGCTCAACTCAGTATGACTAAGGTTGGCATGACTAAGATTAGCACAGCTAAGACTTGCACCCCTGAGGTTAGCGCCGCTGAGATTTGCACCTTTGAGATCAGCGCTACAGAGTTCAGCGCTGAGTAATTCGGTACTAATTAGTTCTGCCTCACAGAGGTTAGCATTGATGAGGTTGGTTCCTCTCATATAGGCAAGGCTGAGATTTGCTCCGCAAAGATTGGCAAGACTGATGTTCGCCTCGCTGAGATCCGCACCACTAAGATCTGCATTATTGAAGTTGGAACCACTTAAATCTTGACCACTTAAATCTTGATTACTGAAATCTTGACCACTTAGATCTCCAATAGTGCTTCCATCAGAAATTTTTGCCAGCTGAGAAAAGTCCTTGGTTTGTTGACGCACTAGTGGCTGGTTCTGGCGTTGAAATTCTAGCCCAAAGTCGTTATCAATCATATTGTGCCCCTTGCCGACTCAGGTAAAGCTGGCATTCCCCTTAAAAAATGAGGGGAGATGAGAAAAGTGTAGGATGTATATTTTTCCTCTACCTCCTCCTACTTTGTTACTGTACCTTCCTTCTGGATTAAGTAATAAGCGCAGTTAGGCGCAGGCAACAGGCAACAGGCAACAGGCAACAGGATAAAAATACACGCTGAAAAAGAAGACGAGAAACTACTCATATCAAGGAATTCAGACATCTTGTAGTCATTTCTAGTTTCAGCAAGAGTAATAAGCAATAAGTATAATTTGATATCCTTGAGTTAGGGTAAACAAATTTTTACAATAGTCCAGATGCCTGCTCGACCCAAACCTCACCGAAGTACGACCCAACCAGCTAACTGGTCGATTGAGCAACTACCTGGAATGAGAATTCAGGAACAATCTCTACTGGAAGAGTTAGGTATTATTACTACCAGTCAACTATTGAAAGTTGCTAGTTCCCCCCAATCCAAGCAAACTCTTGCCAATCAGTTACAAATCAAGGTTCAGTACGTAGACAAATGGGTTGCTTTAGCAGATTTAGCTCGCATACCGAGTATTGGTTGCCAGTACTGTGGACTATTGTTACACGCTGGGATTGGTTCAGTCGCCCAACTAGCTCAGACTTCTACCCAAAGATTGCACCAACAAATTTTACGGTTACAGGTGGCAACTATGCAGCGTAAAGATCTATGTCCTGGGGTAGAGGAAATAGCAGTATGGATTAAGCAAGCGCAAAATATGGCTATTTAGGGTTTGCTTCAGTAAGTGTGGAAGCCATGCCAGACAAGCTTTTCAATCGTTTTCAGTCTCGCAAAGTGCAAGGAAATGGTATTTTTCAGTTCAAAAACCTTGCACTTTTACCAGAAAATTCCTCCTGAACTCTTAACTTATTACTTATTACTTATTACTTATTACTTCAAAACCCGCGTCAATCGACTTAATGAGGCAAGCCCTATTTAGGGTTTGCTGTAAACGATATTTTTGCCTTAACTTGTCACCAATGCCCATTCCCTATTCCCTGCGTCATGAAGTTTGAACATTGATAATTGCACTTAGAGAATGCATACAGTTAATTAGGGAACTTAAAAGTTCTTTTTGTTCTTGAGAAAACGACTTGTAATCTTTAGGTGCTTTTTTGGTCAAATATTGACAAATTGCTAAGCAAGCATCTGCTAGTTTTTTAGTCCTACTTGCCAATTGTTCAATCTCTTGTTCAACCCTTTGAAGTGAAAAGATTTCATTTTTAACATTGAGACATTGTTCTGTCGCCTCTTCAGCAATTTTTGTGTTATTCCTAGTCCCAGTAGAAGCAGTTCCAAATGTTGTGGCAATTGCCATTGCAGCAGTAGGGCCAAAAGTTGCAACTCCAACCCCAGCAGCAACTCCAGCAGCACCAGCTCCAGCACTAACTGCTGTCGAAACACCAGCTCCAGCACTAACTGCTGTCGAAACAGATGATTTTCTTTCTATTTCTTGAAGGGTACATTATCCTATTCTTACCTGGTCTGCCAATTCCCGTAAAACTCTCAAATCTTGAGAATGAATCTGTTGCTCGGCACAGACTATGTGTGTCACGGCAGTAAAAATATCTACTGCCGTGGCACACCTAAAATAGTGGAATACTCTATCTTCCAACACTCCCCACACTCCCCACACCTCCCACACTCCCCACATCCCCCACACTTACCTACCACCCTCTACTCATTTGCCCCTAATCTAGGTTAGGATCACTTTGCACTGGAAGATTGTGGAGTTATCAGTTAAGAGTGATCTGTAAGCCATTCGAGTTGACTTATTTGTTTTCAGTAGATGAGCGAGAAACTAAAAGCATTTGCTAATTTTATTATAAAATATGCTAATTATCAGTTTTTGTTATCATTTATTGTTGTTGTGAGGACAAAGTATTGCTCCATCATTGACTAGAAGTGATTTTTTTTGTATAAAAAACTACAAGTAGCAAATAAAAGAGTTTATGAAGTTATTATGCTTCTGGTTACATTGACCAGGAAATATGCCAATAATGAAGACAGTTCTTTTTTTGCCATGCAGGATTACAAGCTTTATCTGAGCAAGGCTTGAGAGAGATTATCATGCCCTCTACTCAGATTGCAATAACCCGATTGGTTGTTATGCCGAACACAGCAATTTTGCGCAAAATGAGTGATAACTCGTAACACTCCATCCATCACTAATCCTGAAAAATAACAATGAGATGGGAAGAGTGCATTCAAATTTAAGAGAGTTTCCAGGGTGACAAACGATTTTAGGTATTTGATTCAGGGTGGGGTGCGATTAATCAAGAGTGGTGCTTGGGGAGAGATACATTACCCCCTGCTCCAAGATGGTATTAGAAACACGATTAGGGAGTGTAAATGCGCGTAAATCCTACATTGGTGGCACAATATAAATCCTACATTGATGGCACAATATAAGCCTCAGGATCTCCCAAAGCATCAGCTAAGTGCATTTGCTCTTGGGGAGATATTGGCTTCTGTTGCCAATTCTCCAATCTCTTCCCAAATCCGGTTATGAAATCCCTTGATGCTTGAGTTGAGCTCACTGATTAGGGTTCAGGGAGGCAGAAGATTAAGGGAAAAGGCTAAAACTTCTAACAGGGGGTTATCAAGGCGGATTTGGGTCAAATCTTGTCAGGGTTAGCAATCTCCTTACTGGCTCCAGTTTTCCGGCTTATTCTGTGAAAACTCAAGTGAGAGCTTGAGCTTCAGGTGAGCGGTAAATGGCTCCGGTTGAGGAAATATTTACCTTTGTTGATTACCAAGGGAAGCATCTACTCCAATAAGCAAGCGCAACAATGCCCACAAATAAAAGAACGAGTGTTACAGCGTCAATACCTTATCATGCAGACTACCGAAAAAATTGAACCGAAACTTGTAAAACTTAAAACTTGCCTCACTCAAATCAATGATCTTGAAGCAGCTGCATCACTTTTGTATTGGGATCAAGCGACTTATATGCCCCCTGGAGGTGCAACAGCCCGTGGAAGGCAGTTAGCTACCCTGCAAGAAGTTTCTCACAGTAAATTTACTGATCCTGCCATGGGCAGGTTACTGGAAGATTTAACCCCATTAGAAACTACTCTGCCCTACAAATCTGATGAAGCCAGCTTAATTCGTGTTACTAGAAGGAAATATGATAAAGCAGTGAGAGTGCCAGCCGAGTTTATGGCGAGACTCTCTAGACACAGAACAGAATCTTACGAAGCTTGGGCAAAAGCCAGACCGACAAATAATTTTGCTTTGGTAAGACCTTACCTGGAAAAAACCCTTGACCTCAGCCAGGAGTTAGCTAGCTTTTTCCCTAATTCTGATCATATCGCAGATCCGTTAATTGACTTTGCTGACTACGGTATGAAGGTATCTTTTTTGCGATCGCTCTTTGACAATTTACGACAGCAACTGATGCCGATTGTCGAAGCGATCGTTGAGCAAAGCCCTCCCGAGGATAGCTGCCTACGCCAGTATTATCCTGAAACTAAGCAGCTAGATTTTACCCTCAAAGTGATGAGGCAGTTGGGGTATGACTTCCAACGGGGACGCCAAGACAAAACCCACCACCCCTTTATGATCAACTTTTCCACAGATGATGTGCGTATTACCACTCGCGTCTACGAGAACAGACTTGATCAAGCTCTTTTTAGCAGTATTCATGAAATGGGTCATGGTCTCTACGAACAAGGGATCAACCCTAAACTCGAAGGTACACCCCTTGCCTGTGGTACATCATCAGGAATTCATGAAAGTCAGTCGCGGCTTTGGGAAAATATTGTTGGACGTAGTCGGGGCTTTTGGAAATATTTTTATCCTCAGTTGCAAACTTTTTTCCCCAATCAACTAGGCAATGTATCCCTCGATACATTCTACCAAGCGATCAATAAAGTGGAGCGTTCTTTAATTCGCACCGATGCCGATGAACTGACCTACAATCTTCATGTTATGATTCGCTTTGATTTAGAATTGCAAATGCTGGAGGGTAAGCTGGCAGTCCGTGATCTCCCCGATGCTTGGAACGAACGCTATCGTTCTGATTTAGGCATTGTTCCCACCAATGACACCGAAGGAGTCTTACAGGATGTTCATTGGTATACCAATCAAATTGGAGGAATGTTTCAGTGTTACACTCTTGGTAACTTGATGAGTGCACAGTTCTTTGAAGCAGCACTGTGGGAGCGTCCAGAAATATCTACACAAATTGAACAAGGGGAGTTCACGACATTGCATAATTGGTTAAAGGACAGTATCTACCAACATGGTGGCAAGTACACCGCAGCAGAGCTGATGAAAAATGTCACTGGTTCGGTGTTGCGCATTGAGCCATTTATCCGTTACATTCACCGTAAATACGAGCAACTGTACAGTTTGTAATTGTTGCTTGTGCTCAACTGTAAATAATTACTTTAAGGAATAGCTACTCCTTAAAGTAGTTTTTGGCTAGGTTATTATTGATCTACTTTTTTTGGGAGTTTGCAATGCTGAAACTGCTTCAAGACGTTCTTGATAGTGAAGAAAAAGGAGAGCTGCGTCAGTTTTTCAGTCAGCTGCGCACTTCAGAAACCAAGTATCTACTCCGTAACGACATTCTTAGTTCTTTTTCTGAATACTGTAACAATCAACAAAAACCGGAATATTTTTATAATTCCTCCCATTTGGGTAAGTTGATTTACTACACTCAGGAAATAATTGTAGAAAATGAATGCTGTTACCTGATTATTCGGCCAAAAATTGCCACGGAAGAAATATTCCGCATCTTTGAGGATTTGACAGTTGAGCCAGTTCGGATACAGGAACTCCTGGATCTACGCGATCGCTTTGTCAACCGTTACGATCCGGCACAAGGGGATGTGCTGGAGGTGGATTTCCAACCTTTCTACGACTACAGCCCCAGGATTCGAGACCCCAAGAACATTGGCAAAGGAGTTCAGTTCCTCAACCGCTTTCTTTCGAGTAAGCTGTTTCAAGACCCTCAGCAGTGGTTGGAGTCTGTGTACAGTTTCTTAAGCTTACACCAATTCCAGGGCATCCAACTGCTGATTAACGAGCGCATTAAAAGCCAGAAGCAACTGTCAGAACAAGTGAAACAGGCTTTGGAATTTGTTAGCGATCGCCCTCCAGAGGAACCTTACCAAGAATTTCGCTTTAAGCTACAAGAAATGGGCTTTGAACCAGGTTGGGGGAATACTGCCAATCGGGTCAAAGAAACCTTGGAAATGCTCGATGAACTAATTGACTCTCCTGATTCTCAGGGACTCGAACAGTTCCTCTCTCGCATTCCCATGATCTTTCGGATTGTCCTCGCCTCGGTCCACGGTTGGTTTGGGCAAGAAGGTGTCCTAGGACGTCCTGATACTGGTGGTCAAGTAGTCTACGTTCTTGACCAAGCGCGAAGTTTAGAAAAACAGTTACAGGAGGATATCCAGCTAGCAGGATTAGAAGGATTTGGTGTCAAGCCTAAGGTAATTATTCTCAGCCGCCTGATTCCCAACAGTGATGGTACCCGTTGTAACGAACGCTTAGAAAAGGTCTACGGTACTGATAATGCCTGGATTTTGCGAGTACCCTTAAGGGAGTTTAATCCCCATGTCACTGACAACTGGATTTCCCGTTTTGAGATTTGGCCTTACCTAGAAACCTACGCCATTGATGCCGAAAAAGAATTGCTGGCAGAATTTCAAGGTGTCCCAGATTTAATTGTCGGTAACTATTCTGATGGTAATTTGGTGGCATTTTTGCTGGCACGACGCTTAAAAGTGACTCAGTTCAATATTGCCCATGCTCTAGAAAAGTCCAAATATCTGTTCAGTAACCTTTACTGGCAAGATATGGAGTCTCAGTACCACTTCTCATTGCAATTTACGGCGGACTTAATCGCCATGAATGCTGCCAATTGTATTATCAGCAGTACCTATCAAGAAATTGTCGGTAAGCCAGATAGTATTGGTCAGTATGAGTCCTACAAAAGCTTCACCATGCCAGACTTGTATCACGTCGTCGATGGCATTGAGCTCTTCTCTCCCAAATTTAACGTCGTGCCTCCTGGAGTAAATGAGAATGTTTTCTTCCCCTACACTCGTCAAGCGGATCGCTTACCAGAGTCTCGCGAAAGGATGGAAGAACTGTTATTTACCCTAGAAGATCCAGAGCAAGTATTCGGTAAACTCGATGACCCCACTAAGCGTCCTCTGTTCTCTATGGCTCGTCTTGACCGAATTAAGAACCTGACCGGTTTAGTAGAATGCTTTGGTCAAAGTCAGGAGTTGCAGAAGTCCTGTAATCTGATTTTGGTGGCAGGTAAATTGCGCACTGAGGACTCAACCGATAGTGAAGAAAGGGAAGAAATTGTTAAGCTTTATCGAACCATTGATGAGTATAATTTACACGGTAAAATTCGCTGGCTAGGTGTACGCTTATCTAAGGGTGACTCCGGTGAGATTTATCGTGTAATTGCTGACCACAAAGGTATTTTCGTGCAACCTGCACTGTTTGAAGCCTTCGGTCTAACGATTTTGGAATCAATGATTTCTGGCTTACCAACCTTTGGTACTCAGTTTGGTGGCCCCCTAGAAATCATTCAAGACCAGGTGAATGGTTTTTTAATCAACCCGACTAACTGTGAAGAAATGGCTCAAAAAATTGTCGATTTTGTTGCCAAGTGTGACCAAAATCTGTTCCACTGGGAGGAATTGTCCTCTCAGGGTATAGAGCGAGTCTACAGCACTTACACCTGGAAAATCCATACAACACGGCTGCTATCGTTAGCACGGATTTATGGTTTCTGGAACTATGTTTCTAAGGAAAAACGGGAAGATATGCTACGCTACCTTGAAACCTTGTTCTATCTAATCTACAAGCCACGGGCGCAGCAAATATTGTCAGAACACATGCAT
>JAAHHL010000252.1 GCA_010672185.1 Caldora sp. SIO3E6
TGGAGTGATTATTGCCCGAGAAGGAGATATTTATCTTGTCTTGACTAGCCAACATGTAGTACAAACTGAGTCTCAATACGAGGTTATGACTCCTGATAATACCAAATATCCAGTGAACTACAGCAATATTATTAAGCTGCCTGGAATTGATTTAGCGGTCTTGCAATTTAATAGCTCAATCAATTACCAGGTTGCTAGCTTAGGCAATTCTAACACAGTAGTTGTCGGTTCTCCAACTTATATTTCTGGGTGGCCTAAACCGGGTATGGCTCTCCAAGAGGAAGCGCCAATTCGTCTTTTCCACTCTGGACAAATTTCAGCTCGGCAACCTCTCCAAGATGGTTATGAGTTAATCTATACTAATCCTACTCGTCAAGGCATGAGTGGAGGACCGGTACTCAATGAAAATGGTCAGGTCATTGGTATTCATGGACGTACTGATTTACCTACCCAAGAAACTGACCCCAAGGCTTGGGGAGTTAACCTCGGTATTCCCGTCAACAGCTTCACTAAATTAGCTCCTAGTCTCTATGCTAAGCAAGGAGAAATCAAGCTCAAGGCACAAGCTTACCAGGAAGCCATTGCCTATTTTAACCAGGTACTACAGTTTAACCCTCACTCTGCTGCTGCCTATAATAGTCAGAGTTATGCTTATTTTGCTCAGACAGAGTACGACGAAGCCATCCAGAAAGCTACCCAAGCCATTAACAAAAAATCCCGATTAGCTGAAGCTTATCTTATTCGAGGAGCGAGTTATGCTCAGCAAGGAAATCACCGCCAAGCAATTGAGAATTTTAACGAAGCGATCGCGATTAATTCTCGTTTTGCGGATGCCTATAGTTTACGGGGGGTAAGTAAGGCTAAAATTGGGCAATCTAATGAGGCTTATAAGGATGTTGAACTGGCTCTGAAGTTAGAGCCGGAAAGTTCTATTGCTTACATCTGCTTGAGTCAAATTCACTTACTTGTTGGCTACAAAATAGGTGCGAGGGAAGCTAGTCAGATTGCAGATGAACTCTTAAATACCTCTACAGATATCAGTAGCTATCAACTGGCTCTGAATCAGGTACTGGAGAACCGTCTGCTTCAGGACATTGTTGTACAAACAACGCCTGGTGCTTCTAACCAGCAGACAGCAATAAATCCAGGAGATGAGTATTCTACCAACAACATTAATCTGGTTCAAGCTTGCCAGTCTTATGAAGGATCACCTAACCAAGACGAGGCATTGCTATGGCTACAAGCTCAACTTCCCCAGTCCACTCTCAGAACATTTACGATGATGTGGCGACTACAACTGCTCTTTGACATGGAAAAGGAACCGATGAAGCTTATTAATGTTTGTCAACATTATGAGGGGAAAGAACACCAAAATAGGGCTTTGGAAAGACTGGAAATACGCATTAGCAAGGGCAACATGATTGAGTTTGCCCAAAGGTGGTTTAAAGCTCAGTAATATTATAAATGAGCGTTGTTTGTTGTTTGTTGTTTGTCCTTTGTCCTTTGTCATTGGTAAGAGTTTGACTTATGTTTACTTTTATTAACATAATTCGGTTTTTCATACCAAACCTACTTGGCTTTTCCTGCCTCCTGCCTCCTGCCTCCTGCCTTCTGCCTTCCACCTCGCAACTTTCCATCTATAGCGCTACGCGCTAACGTTAGGACGTTAGTATGATATGCACTAAGAGCTAAAATTAGGAAATATAAATTTTCTTTGTGTCCTTTGTGTCTTTGTGGTGAGTTCTCTTCATGTCCTAACCTATTCGCGTAGTGCTATAAAACCTAAAACCTAAAACCTAACACCTAAGAAATTTTATGTGGGATATAATAGATAGTAACCTCTGCCGCAGCCGATTGTTTCATCCCCGACAAGTAACTAAAATTACCCCAAAGGGAGCCAAAGATTTTGATATTCCTGTGGAAGAAGGCGTTTTTCTGGGCGCACGCTGGTACATCTATCAAGAACAACAGCCTACTGTACTATTTTTTCACGGTAACGGAGAGACTGTGCCAGATTACGATAATCTAGCTATCCTTTATCATCAAATTGGCTTAAACCTATTCGTTGTGGATTACCGTGGCTACGGCTGGAGTAGCGGCGAACCTAGCTTTCGCACCTTGCTTCCCGATAGTAAAAAGGTGCTGGAGTTTTTCCTAGAACTTGTCAAAGACGGCCCTCTTCCGATAATCATGGGACGTTCCCTGGGTTCCGGACCGGCGACGAACCTAGCAGCAATGTTCCCAGAAAAGTTTCATTTTCTGATTCTGGAGAGTGCTTTCGGAGACGTTGCGACCCTCTTTCAGCTTTTCGGATTGGAAGTCTCAAAGTTTACCGAAGAGATTGAAAACACCCTCTCTAACCGCAGGCATCTAGCCAAAGTTTCTCTCCCCGTACTCTTCATTCACGGTGAAAGGGACGAATTATTCTCCTTAGCTACTCTGGAAAACAACCTAGAGGCAGTTCCTCATAACCGAAAGAAGAGTGTAATTTTGGAAGGAGTTGGCCATAACAATTTACTCTTGCAGTATAACAAGTATTTTTCCTCTATTAAAGAATGGAGAATGGATAATGGATAATTGATAATTGATAATTGATAATGGGGAATTGGGAATTGGGAATTGGGAATTGGGAATTGGCCAATAACAAATGACTAATGACAAATGACTAATGACAAATAACAAACAACCAATAACAAACAACAAACAACAAACAACAAACAACAAATAACAAATGACAATAAAAATAGCGATTGTCAATGACGTGTTGATGGCAGTGGAGGTGTTGCGGCGGGTTGTAATAACTGTTCCAGATTATCAAGTAGCTTGGATAGCTAGAGATGGCGCTCAGGCAGTGACTAAGTGTGCCCAAGATACTCCAGATTTAATTTTGATGGATTTGCTGATGCCAGTAATGAACGGGGTTGAGGCAACACGCCACATTATGCAAAATTCTCCCTGTGCAATTTTAGTAGTAACAGCTAGCATTAAGGGCAATTCCTCAAAAGTATTTGAAGCAATGGGACATGGAGCACTGGATGTTGTCAGCACACCAGTTTTGGGGAAGAGTGGCAACCCAAAAGCAGCTCAAACCCTACTCGCTAAAATTGCTACTATTGGTAAACTAATCGGAAAATCATCACCCAAGCGCCTCTCCCAGCGAAAAAGTCTGCATTCTAATCTGAAAAGAGACGCGGGGACGCGGGGACGCGGGGACGCAGAGAAAGAGAGATTTTCATCTTACGTTGTGAACGAAAGTTCATGGAAGTCTAATACCAAGTTGCACTCTGACGTAGTAGATAGAAAGGGCAAGGCAGATAAAGCAGGATCTTTGAGTGCAACTCCCTATCAATCTAGTAACCCTAAGGGAAAATTGTCTCCCTCCCCCCTAGGGAACCAATCCAGTATTCTGAGAAAATCTCGTAGGGACAACAAAGAAATATCAGCCTTTATTCCCAAGAAACCGGGTTTTTGGACTAATGCACTAGTTGTGATTGGTTCTTCCACCGGAGGACCAAAGGCTTTAGCAACAATCCTCTCCAATTTGCCTCAGAGTTTCCGTGGAGCAGTAGTAATTATTCAGCATGTGGATTTTCAGTTTGCTCGTGGTTTAAGCGAGTGGTTAAATCAGCAAATAACACTGCCAGTGGAGTTAGCTCAAGAAAATAGTCATCTGGCACCAGGGAGAGTATTAATAGCTGGAACCAATGATCACCTAATTTTGCGACCAAATTTGAGGTTAAAATACACCAAAGAGCCTCGGGATTATCCCTATCGTCCTTCCGTGGATGTGTTTTTTAAAAGCATAGCTCAGAACTGGCCTGGTCAAGGAACTGGGGTGCTGCTGACGGGTATGGGGAGGGATGGAGCAGAAGGATTAAGTCAGTTGCGCTCCAAGGGTTGGCATACTATTGCTCAGGATAGGAATACTTGTATCGTCTATGGGATGCCAAAAGCGGCAGCAGAGTTGGGAGCCGCCGTGGAAATTTTACCCCTTAATGCGATCGCTCCTGCTATCATCAAGCAATTAGCCCGATGAGGGAATGGGGAGATGGGGAGACGAGGAAGACAAGGGAGATGGGGAGACAAGGAGGAGAAGGGAAATAGGGGAAATATGTACACTCACCAATTCCCAAGCAACAAACAACAAACAACGACCTTGGAGATAGGGAAGACAAGGAGGAGAAGGGAAATAGGGGAAATATGTACACTCACCAATTTTCAATTCTCAATTCTCAATTCTCAATTCTCAATTCTCAAATTACTGTACTACTTATCGATGACCAACCCATAATTGGTGAAGCAATTCGCCGCATGTTGACAACAGAAGCAGATATTGTTTTTCATTACTGTAGTGACCCCACTCAAGCGCTCAAAATGGTTAGGCAGTATCTACCAACGGTGATTCTGCAAGATTTGGTTATGCCAGATATCGATGGGTTAACTTTAGTTCGTTTTCTGCGGGCTCTGGATTCCCCGGCTCGTGATACACCTCTGATTGTGCTCTCCAGTAAGGAAGAACCCATAATTAAAGCCAAGGCATTTAGATTAGGAGCCAACGATTACTTAGTCAAACTACCGGACAAATTAGAGCTACTTGCCCGGATTCGTTACCATTCTTCTGCTTATATTAACTTATTACAACGCAATGAAGCTTATCAAGCTATCCAAGAATATTTAAAACAATTAGAACAAAAAAACCAACTAATTCGCCAGATTTTTGGACGTTACCTGAGTGATGAAGTCGTAGCCAGTTTGCTGGAAGGTCCTGAAGCCTTAAAAATCGGTGGGGATAGACGAAAAATTACGATGCTCACTTCTGATTTAAGGGGATTCACCCAGCTCTCAGAAAGATTGTCCCCCGAAGAAGTAGTGAAAATTCTCAACTTTTACCTGGGAGAGATGACGGATGTTATTACCTCATACCAAGGAACTATTGATGAGTTTATGGGAGACGGAATTTTGGTGCTTTTTGGAGCCCCTAATTTCAGAGAAGATGATGCAGTCAGAGCAGTTGCTTGTGCAATTGCCATGCAATTGGCAATGGTTGGCGTCAACCAGCAAATGCAGGAGTGGGGTTTACCAAACTTAGAAATGGGTATTGGCATCAACACGGGAGAAGTGGTGGTAGGCAATATCGGTTCAGAGAAACGCACTACTTATAGTGTAGTTGGTAGCCAAGTGAATCTAACTTACCGCATCGAATCCTATACCATTGGTGGTCAAATTCTTATTTCAGAATCTACTTTACAAGAAGTAAATTCCATTGTTGGTATCAATGGGCACAGAGAAATTTTACCTAAAGGAGTTAAACAACCAATTACCATCTATGATGTAGTTGGGATTGCTGGAGAATACAACCTGTTTATGTCCACAGAAGCAGAGGTCTTCTTGCCCCTTCCTCAAGAAATTCCAGTACAGTACACAATTTTAGAAGGTAAGACTGTGGGTAAAAATGTCTTCACTGGTAGTTTGGTAAAGCTGTCAGCCAAGGGGGCAATGATTCTTTCTCACCAGAGAAGAAGAGACGATATGCCTTCTGAACTGAGCAATATCAAACTGAATTTATTAGAAGAAAACTCAACAGAAGTTAGCGAAGATATTTATGCTAAGGTTTTAGAGAGCCAGCTAGAGGAAAGAACTTTTTATATTCATTTTACTGCTAAGCCATGGGATGTAGGGGAAAAGCTTGAGGCTATTTATAAGTCATTGACCATGAAGGGAATAGGGAATAGGGAATAGGGAATGGGTGAGCGAAAAAAAGGGTGGGGAGCGGAGGAGCGGAGGAGCGGAGGAGCGGAGGAGTTGGGGAAGAAGAGAGAACTGATAATTTTTGGATACAACGCTCAAGAAATACCACCCAAAATTTCGTTCGCCCATAGGGAATAGGGAACAGGATTTGACTTGTTTCTTATATATAGCAGTCGCCAGGGCGGTTAAGACATTCTCAGGCAAGGAAAGTTAACAAGGGGCTGCCATCCCCTTGTCCTAATCGCCTTGGCGGTTGCTATAACATTCCCCTTTCTTGATGGTTGAAACCATCCTGATTCTTCATTATCGGTTGGAATAGGTGTTAGGTTGTAAGTGTTAGGTGAGATATAGCAGTCGCCAGGGCGGTTAAGACATTCTCAGGTAAGGCAAGTTAACAAGGGGCTGCCATCCCCTTGTCCTGGTTGCTATATACAAAACGTAAACAGAGGTCAAACCCTTACCAGTGACAAATGACAAATGACAAATGACAAATGACAAATATGCTTATTCTGTCTGCTGCACCTTAATGTTGGGCTGCTGACGCTGAGCAACTTGGATTAACAATCGCAATGCTTCGTTTACAGCTTTGTCATTAGGAAAAGCTTGAGCAACATCGGGTTCTAAAAGCACTAGATTTGTTCCACTACGATATCTCTCAACATATTTACCCCTAACACCTCCCTCCATTTGAGCGAAATCATACTCAGGGCGCAATTCATCTTCCATTTCCTTCTCAAATGCCTTCTTCATAAAATTGCTTCTCCTTGCGGGTAGTTTTTCGTGCGCTAATAATTCGTACTTTGTCTTCTCTATCAGTATGGGCAACGATGAGAAGCTGTCCTAATTTAGACATGCCAATGATAACGTAGCGACTTTCTCCAATGGAGTGATCAGGGTCAGGAAAAGTTACCGATAGTGGATCATTAAATACGGTTGAAGCTTCCTGAAAGGAAACATCGTGTTTCTTAAGGTTTAATGCTGCTTTCTCTAGGTTCCATTCAAAATCCATAGTATAACTCTTCGCACTTCCCATCAACTCAACCATTATTCATGGTTTGGCTATTCGAGCAGTTCAAACTTATAGCCTGTCTCATTATCGGGATCTGGTGGTACTTGGACTAAGATGCCAAGGTTAGGAGAGGGTTTGCGATCGCCTGATTCCTCAAAGTATACATCAAGTCAATTGCAACCCAGCTTTTCTAGTTGTTTCTCTACCCATTGTTGATTAAAAACTTGCTGGTAAATCCGGTTATAGACCCTTAATTGACCCTGCTGTTGTACCACTAATCCTGCTAAACGCAACTCGGTTTGTTCAACAGAAGAGTCAGCAATAATTGCTCCTTGCCGTAGAATCTGTTGATAGATGCCGAGAAGTCTACTCACACCTTGAGGATTACAGAAGATGCGATCGCGGATTGTTCGCAAATGTTCCGGTTCGTCTTGTGCTTCCCAGTTTTCGATGATCTGCTTGTGTACTATCTCTTCCAGGGATTGGGAGTTCACAATTTTGTCTTTGTCTGCTTCTCGAATTACAAGCTGACATAGTTTTTGCGTCAGAAATGGCTGTCCTCCCGTCCAAGCCAGGATATCTGCTAAAATCCCTTGTGGGTTATCTACTTTTCCGACTAAACCTTTGAGCAAAGTTTGCGATTCCTGTATGTTAAACCCTTGTAGTTCTATAGCTTGACCAATATTAAAAGGAGTTTGGGTTTTGTCTTTAATTAAATTGCTCGGAGTTGCCACCCCAAACAGGGCAAAAGTGAGGCGGCGATAATCCGGATTATCGTCTCGCTGATTATAAAAGAAACGAATCAAAGAGAAAAAATCGTCCAAAGAGAAATTTTGACTTAAAATATGGTCAATTTCATCAATAAAGATGACAATACTTCCTCTTATTTCTGTTAATAAAACATCCTCGATAAAGGAATGCAAGCGCTGTATAGGCGAAAGTCGTTCTTTGTATTCCCGCCACCAAGAGCGCCAATTAAACTTTTCTGGTAGTTGAGAGCTACTAAGAAGACAGTAGACAATTCCAGCATACCACTTTTCGGGAGTAATACCCTCTTTGCCAATTCCTGTCAAATCAACAAAAGCACAAGTGATACCGTCTGCTTGTAGCTTTTGCATTACCCGCACCCACAGGCTAGACTTACCCATTTGTCGGGAATTGAGAACATAACAAAGTTGTCCGGCTTTTAAGTTGTGATAAAGTTCCCAATCGGCTTGTCGCGTCACATAACTTGGTGCATCAAGGGGAAGACTACCACCAAGATGATATTCGTAATGAGAGTCTGAATTGTCAGTCATAGGAGGAAGGGAAAGGGATTAAGAGCTCAATAGAGAGTGTGGGGAGTGTGGGGAGTGTGGGAGCGGAGGAGCGGAGGAGCGGAGGAGCGGAGGAGCGGAGGAGCGGAGGAGCGGAGGAGCGGAGGAGCGGAGGAGCGGAGGAGTTGGGGAGCTGAGTAAGAAGAGAGAACTGATAATTTTTGA
>JAAHHL010000253.1 GCA_010672185.1 Caldora sp. SIO3E6
TTTGAAAGCCTTGATACCGATGGCGAACTTAACACCTGGAAATAAATTCTCCAATTTACTTGACAACAGGACGATATAATTCTTCTCCCTCAGCTCCCTCAGCTCCCTCAGCTCCCCATGCATGTAAACAAACATTAATTTCGCCACCAGCATCGCGCAGCGTAACGCACCATATCGCGGGTACAATCATTTTCACAAATCGTCTTATTGATCGCATGACACTTAGTCAAGGTTTTGTGTGGAGTGCGCGATAATAGATAAACAGCTAGATTAGCACTCCTGATACCTTCATGCAATTTGAATGGGACGAAGCAAAAAATCTCGAAAACATTCGTAAGCATCAAATAGACTTCGCAGATGTTCTTGCAATGTTTGACAGTCCAATGCTAATTGAGCTAGACGACCGTTTTAATTATGGAGAGGATCGCTATGTTGGTATCGGTTTTCTTAGTCATCTTGTAGCGGTTGTTGTCTGGACAGAACGACAGAATGATGTAATTCGGATTATCTCAGCACGAAGAGCAAATAAATATGAGTACAAAAGATTTGAAAAATACCTCAGATACTAATTGGGAAGCACTCGAATCTATGTCTGATGAAGATATTGATTATTCTGATATCCCACCTTTGACAGATGAATTCTTTGAAAATGCGACATTGCGAATTCCTGTAGCTCAAGTACACAATCTGATTCAAATTGACCCAGATGTAATGGCTTGGTTTCGAGCCCAAGATAGAGAATACAAGAAACTCATCAATAAAGTGCTACGCCGCTATATCGATAACAGTGGCAATAACTCGTGTTAATAATCTATACGATAGTTGTCGCGTGGGCTTCTCGCTGTTTCAGCTAAGATGTATATCAGGGCGTTATAGAGATTTTTTAACATCCTCACTGCCCTAGAAGTGCGGCTTTTTGTAAGATTGATTGACAAAATTTCAATCAAAGAGTTATCATTAAATGATAACTTTCTCTACAGAAGAGAAAGATGGGTATATTTTGCTCCAAGAAGATCGGGACTACGGACTTGACACTTTACTTGACCTGGATGGGGAAATCTTTCCCATGGAAAACGGCTATTGGACTAAATTTGAAGCTAGAAAGGTGGTTCCAAATGAGCATATTCCTCATGGCATCAAATATAGTTTGACTTTACATAACAGTAGAAATAAAAGAATTCTTGGATATGATAATGCACACGGAATAAAACGTAAGGGTAATAAATATACTGCTAATCGTGTTGTCTGGGATCATAAACACAAACAGAACACTATAAAACCTTATGAGTTTAATAGTGCAGGTCAGCTATTAGAAGATTTTTGGAATGACGTGAATCGCATTATTGATGCAAATAACAGGTGATTATCATGGAAACTCAAGTCATGAAAATAGGTATCCTTTCTAAGGAAGATTACATACAAAGAACTATAGCGATCGCCAAAGGGCAATATAAGCCAGCAGAAGATGAGCCTAAAGTATGGTTTGAATCGATGAAATCCCTGGCTCAAGTATTGAGTAATGAAAATCAACAATTGCTGAAAATCATTATTCACCATAAACCTGGTTCTATTGCAGAGATTGAGGAGTTGACTCATCGGAAGAAGTCTAACTTGTCTAGAACACTCAAAACTTTAGAAAGATATGGAATAGTTGAGCTTATGAAAGACAAAGGAAAAGTTATTCCAAAGGTTAAGTTCACAAAGTTTAAAGTTGAATTTAGCCTTGAGAAGAAACTCTCTAATTTAGCTGATCTGGTAATTTTTTAGTTTGCCCATTCTTGTAGATGTGATGGTCTAATCTCAAATTATTCACCGCATCTACAAAATCTTCTTGATTAAAAATTCCCTGATAATCTACGGGAATCCAGGTATCATCATCCAATTCTTCGATATAACCATGAGGATGGTATAGTTTTATACCTTGAGACAAAAATCCAGAAATTTGATGAAAAGAACTGTGATCCACAATCAAAATATCTGAGATAATCAGGTGATGCATGACTTTCATCGCTGGCTCATTGATATGAAATTTAACTTGCTTATATTTTTGGGTAAAGGAATTGATAATTTCTTGGCCATCTTCTTGACTAGCCAGGGAATAAACATGAAGTTCATAGGACTGCTCTTGAAAAACTTCAATCAACTGTTTAATAATATTTTCATAAAATTTTAGTGGTATAAACCTACCATCTTCTAGGGTTGCATCCTCTCTTCTAATGGGAACTGCTATGTTAATTAGCTCTGGATTATAGGAAGAAATTTTATCAGGATGTTGCTGTTGATGATACTTTTTTCTGAGTTTGTTTAAGACATTATTATAGATATCTTGATTGATTCTACCTTCTTTTCCCAAAATATTGACTTGAGTAAGCGTGACTCTCACACTGTGTAGAAAGCAATAAACTATTTCATCATGGTTATCATTGATATTACTAAATAGTTTTTCAATATAGTCGAATGGCACTCCGTGCCAGTAAGGAGAACTCCATTCATTAATAAATTTGATACGATCCAGTCTATTATAGATAACTTTGCGAAAAATCCTCTCTAGTTTGATAATACTTTTCAGTACAAAATAACTTTTAGATCTTAGTCGCCTTATACCTAACAGTGGCGAACAAGAAACAATGAAAACATCTCTTGTGGCAACATCAGCAAATAATTTTTCCTTTTCACCAAGTCCCAAAAAATTTTCCCAATCATTACCATCTCCATAATCAGGAATAGGATTGTGCAGATACTGTAAGTTAAACCATTCCGCTAAAATGAAAGCTGTAAAAATATCTTTAAGTTTGTGACCAAGTCTAGCACCTGGATAGGGATTGGGAATTACAGTTATGTATTTCTGGGAGTTGGATACCATAGCTAGTGCAGGCTAATTTTTTTTACTGGGAAGAAAAAAGTTTAGAGTTAGCGCTTTAGTCATTGCCCAGCCGACTACTCGAGCGGGAGGATAGATAAAACACATTAAATAATCAACAAAAGCATAGGAAATTAAAGTTGCGATCGCAGCACCAGTTTCCTGATAAATGGGAATTAGCCAAAAATTTAATAAAATGTTGACTATAGCTCCTAAAGATTTTTCAATTAAGTTATATCTTGTCCGACCTTCATTAATGATCCAAATTTGTGATTTACAAATTCCTAAAAACCAAAACATACCCGTCCAAACTAGGATGACCAAAACCCTGCCACCGGAGGCATAGTCTGCACCAAACATAAGCACTAATATGGGTTTAGCTAAAAAGGTTATGGGAATAGCGATCGCGTAAGCTAATACTGCCATCAAATTTAGTAACTTTTGCAGCCGACTGTAGTAAAGGGTCTCACTAGTTCTTTTAGCCTCGGTAATCGAGGGAGCAACGGATGAGACAATACCGACGGGGATAAAATACCAAATCGAAGAGATCCGTGTGGTTACTGCATAAATGCCCACAGCTTGATCTCCCACCATTTGACCCAGCATTACTTGATCTATCCGCAGATAGATCATAATCGCTACCCCAGCAATGATCAATGGCCAACTTTCTTGCAGTAAGCTTTTCGCTCTTGCTAATTTAGGACGCCATGCGAGTAAGGCTTGTCGGTTAAAGTGATAAGCAATTACCAAACCAATGGCTCCCAACATCGTTTCCGTCAATATTGCTAAGGCAACAAAAATGACAGGAGCCTGGATAGTGATTAAAGTTATTCTCAAACCAGTGACTATAATAAAAGCTGTATTCTTAGCCAGAACAGTATATTTTGATTTAACTTGCCATTGGAACCAAAAATCGATGGCATCAAAAGCCTCAAAAATGGTCCCTGCAGCAATAATGGCAACTAAATAATGACTTAAAGTATCATCGGGACGAATCAGAAAAATAGTGCTAATTGCTAACAACCAAGTGAAAATACCACCCAGGAGTCTGAGGATAAACACAGTACCCAGTATTTCTTCTTTCGCAGCTGGAGTATGAACTAGCTCCCGTATCGCTATCCGTTCCAAGCCCAAAGTGGCAAAAATACGAAACAATGCTACCAAAGCGATCGCATAATTTAAGGCTCCAAACTGCTGGGGGCCCAAATAACGAGCAATCAACGCTACGACAATGACACCTACCCCTAAGCGGAGGATGCGATCGGCGAACAACCAGCTAATATTACTGATAATTTTACGTAGTCTAGGGCTCAGCTTTTGCATTGCCGCAGTTAGCTGATCGAGCATAGGTAGGAAAAAATTGTTTAACTTCTTGATTCTCTCACTCTAGTGCAGTGCAGCAAAAATAGCTTTCCAGTTAAAAAGGGTGGAAAAGCTTGCTACAAAAGTTTTCTTCCCTCCTGCCTCCTGCCTCCTGCCTTCTGCCTTCTTGCTCTAGTGATTATAGAGAGATAATGGTATAACTCTTGGAATTGGAGAGAGTAGATATGCCAACTCAAGCAACAGACAAGGAACATTTCTCAACTATTCAACCTCATCCAGATGCACCATATTTGCATCTACTTCAGGAGGTAGATTTCCAACCTATCTTGATCATGGGTGACCATCGTTCTGGTACTACCTTTTTATACAAGTTATTAGCGGAAACTGACTGCTTTAGTTTTGTCAATCCCTATCACATTATTAAGTATAATGAACTTTTGTATAATCGATTACAGAAAACAGAACACCAAGCTCAACAAAATGTCAACGAACTTTTTCAAACTCTCGGCTTAAAAAATCGACTGATTGACAAAGTAGCGGTTACGGCAAGGTTACCAGAAGAATATGGTTTTATTCTAGAAAATGCTGGTAAACCAAATTATATCTGCCCAGAAAGTCTGTCAAACTTTAGAGAATTGTGCCAAAAAATACAATTTATTTCACCTCAACAGCAAAGCTTGTTGCTCAAGAATCCCTGGGATTTTGCTAACTTCAGGTATATTAAAAGTGCTTTGCCTACAGCAAAATTCATTTTTATTCATCGCCAACCAATACACGTCATTAATTCTCAGTTGAAAGCTAGCCTTTCCATGCTGTCTACTCGGAATGACTATATTGCTGCTATCTCACAGCAGTATGCCCAATTGTACGAGCATCCTTGGCGTCTTTTGTATCGACGACTACGGAATTCCTTGTTTTTCCAGCGCTCGTTGCAAACTGCGACTAGAGGTGTTACCCAAGCTTTAGATTACTTTATCGAGAATATCGACTCCTTGCCGAAGACGGATTATATCTGTGTCAGATATGAAGAGCTATCTCAGGAACCTGAAAAAGTGGTATCGAGTGTTTTGAATTTCCTTGAACTGCAACCCAAGTCGCCACTAGCCTATGACATGTTAGTTGAATCTCGCCCTCTGCGCCTCTTACCAGCAGTAGCAAGAAACTATGACAAGCTGCGCCAGGAACTCCAAACATATTTTGATTACTTTGGTTACCAAGCGTAGTGGACTGACACACCTAAAAATGTAGGTTGGGTAGAGCGATAGCGAGACCCAACAAAGCGTTACTGGTTTTGGGTTACTACGCTAACAGCTCTCTCAGCTCCCTCAGCTCCCTCAGCTCCCTCAGCTCCCTCAGCTCCTTCTGCTTCCCCAGTAATAAATACCCGATAGCTCTTTGATTGTTAGATAGATCTGTGAGATGATAGCCCAGTACTAAGGCTGAATGTGACACTTCCCCATGAAAAAGGTAAACTACCCGCCGCTAAGTCCGCTTCGGACTCTAGCGGGGGCTTTTAAAGAAGCCCAGAGTTTACCAGGTTAAGTGTTAATTCACTACGTTACGAAAGTCAGGATACCTAAGAATGCGTAGCCAGTTTTTAGCTCTATCGTTTGCGATTAAACAGACATATCGGGTCGAAGTCAGTGTCGCAAACAAAACCAAGCTTTCGTAACATTGCCAAGGCTAACATTACCCGAAAGGAGGCTCAGAAAGTGAGCAAAGTTTTTGTCCTAGACACCAACAAACAGCCTCTTAATCCTATCCATCCAGGTAGGGCAAGGATGCTGTTGTCCCAAGGGAAAGCTGCGGTTTTCCGTCAGTATCCCTTCACTTTGATACTTAAACAGGAGGTATCCAACCCAACTGTTGAACCACTCAGAATCAAAATTGACCCTGGAGCTAAAACTACAGGACTGGCACTAGTCAACAACGCTACAGGGGAGGTTGTTTGGGCAGGAGAGTTGCAGCATCGTGGTTTTCAGATTCGGGACGCTTTAACTTCACGCCGCCAGTTAAGACACTCACGCCGTAACCGCAAAACTCGTTATCGTAAGCCACGCTTTCTCAATCGTACTCGGTATCAGAAATGGCTCTCCCGTACTTATGGTGAAAACTCCGGTATTTCTGATAGCTTCCTCGAAAATATATTTCTGTCATCCTTTCTCTGTAAGAAATACAGAAATGATAACCTCAGCTTATCACCCTAACTACTGGAGAGCCGACAAAGGAAAGGCTGGTTCAAGGAATCAGTCATAAATATTGCACACACATTCACAAAAAGGATGGATATTCCTATGCAACATAAGTGCTGCCCACCTTTTCCTCCCACCACTAAGCTGAGTACAGCTATGGTGGGGGTCTCCAAGGGGGAAGAAAGATGATTCCCTGGAGGGAGCCTATCGCTCTGTTGGCTGTAGTGTTAACCACATTTGGCGGTATCAAGATTGCCGCTGCGTCTTTCCCTGAAACAGAAACAGCCAATATCAAGCCAACATCAGAACCTAGTTTTTCAGAGCTTCAAGGTAACTGGCAACTCGCGCAAGTACTAGTAGGGCAATGTCGCGCAGCCAAGCAGCGTATCTTTGTGTACACCCAGCGTTCAATTTACAGTCCGACAATTAGAACGATCGCTCCTAATGAGGTGGTTACCCTAGCAGATAGCGGCAGCGATGGCTGGATTGCCATTCGTTCTCCTGTAGTCGGATATGTACAAACTAATGAACTCAAAGCTTGCCAACAACAAGTTACTCCCCCTCAGGCTAGCAATCCTCCCCGATCCAACCCTAGCTCCAACCCTAGCTCCAACCCTAGCTCCAGATCATGTCGCCTAGTGGCTTATAAGGATGAGGAGGTAGAGGGATTGGTTATTCGTTCTGAACCCAACCGTTCTTCCCGTAGAGTGTCTGGAGTATTGCCAGGAGAAAGAGTAATTCTCAAAAATATTCCTCTACCCTTAGTCAGAGATAGTGAAGGGCGCTCTTGGGCTGAGATTACAGTTCCCGCTGCTGGATGGATTTCCCTTGGCTATCCTGGTTCTGACTCAGTTAATCTTACCCCTTGTCC
Source organism: Caldora sp. SIO3E6 (assembly GCA_010672185.1). Classification (GTDB taxonomy): domain Bacteria; phylum Cyanobacteriota; class Cyanobacteriia; order Cyanobacteriales; family Coleofasciculaceae; genus Caldora. The sequence continues at coordinate 7,247 of JAAHHL010000253.1, forward strand.
CTAAAGAAGGCAGGAGGCTCCGAGGCAGAAGGGAAGGAAGAAGGAAGTGATAAGCTTAGACGCATTGAAATTGCATATCCGAAAAACAAGATAAAAGTGGCTAATCCCTCTCTACGCCCGCTGCAAGAAAATCACGATATATTGACTTTTAAGGCTGATTAGCTTTTAAAATGAAGACGCTTATCTTGAACGATTACAAGCAATAAACCCTAGGATTGGCTAGTATGATGATGTAGTCATACCAATCTGTCGCAGACAGTTTGCAACCATGAGTAAGAAAGTCAGCATAACCTTGGATGACGAAGTTCTAGATTTTATAGATCAGTTAGCAAGCAATCGTAGCAGCTTCATAAATGATATTCTCTGGCAAGAAAAGAGGAGGATTTTTATGAAGGAGCTAGAAGATGCTTACAAAGATCAGGCTAATGACCCAGAGTTGCAACAAGAAATTTCTGTATGGGATGTTACAGTGGGCGATGGTTTAAATGCCTAATGGACACTTAACCTACAAGCGAGGGGAGATATGGTGGGTCGATCTACACCCTGTTGTTGGTCATGAGACTGATAAAAAGCGACCTTGTCTGATTTTGCAAAATGATATTGGCAACCAAAATGGGGCAACGACAATAGTTGCTCCATTGTTGCCCGGGGCAAGGACTTATCCGTTTGTTGTGAATGTTACACCGACTGCTAAGAATGGATTAGATAAAAATCGACACATCAACTTAATTGACACTCCCCACGGCTAGAAGCCGGGGGATTCTAGCTTCGGCGACGTTTCTTGCTTTGACAGGTCTTGCGACCAACCGAAGTAGAGGAAACATCTCCAAAGCGCGTTACTTCCCGAATGCCCTTCGGTAGTTGCACGACTTAAAATTACTTTGGCTGCATTCACATCCCTGTGTTCAGTCTGTCCACAATGAGGACATGAATGAGTACGAGTACTTAAAGATTTCTGAACTCTTGCACCACA
>JAAHHL010000254.1 GCA_010672185.1 Caldora sp. SIO3E6
CCCCAAGGTTACCCGGGTTGATGCCAGGTTTTTGAGCTAAGAGATGCAATTTCTTGGGATTTTTTGACTTGCTGCATGATTGAAAGACGAATCTGGTATGGCTTCCACACTTATTCAGCAGACCCTAGTTATTGTCGATGTTCCTATCATCTCCCTAAACCCGCCCCTACAGTAATCACCTTTTGGTATGGAAGAAAAACTAATAAGCGATCGCTATAGTTTAAATTTATTCTCAATAAACCTGTCAATAGCACCAAACTACTAACTGAGTTTCCCTGACAATTGTTTTCTTTCTTTGTGCTCTTTGTGTCTTTGTGGTTTATCCCTCTTCTGTCACTTTCCGAAATTCTGACGAAATTCCGTCATTACAGCCAACGATACTTAACGAGAGAATCAGGGTTTGACCCCCATTTTTAGGAGTCTGACAGAAGATGGTTACAAAGTCTGCGCTGCCTCACACACCACACGAAAACCAACTTTGTCGCTCGATGCACCCGGACTATTGCTGGTGCGAAACGCAGAACGGCACTGTACAGGAGGGCTGAACCAGTTACCGCCCCGTAACAGCCGAGAATCATTATCATTATTACTATTCCACGCACTACCATCTTGTGGCACACCTCTATAGCTCTTGTGCCAAGTGTCTTTACACCACTCCCGAACATTCCCATGTATATCGTAGAGTCCAAAGGCATTGGCTACTTGAAAATGTCCAACTGGGGTGGTTTGGTCTAGGAATGGCCCCTCTGGCTCAGAATGGTAAGTTTCAATACCTTTATAATTGGCTAGTTTACTGGTGATTGTCTCTCCAAAATGGAAGGGGGTAGTAGTTCCAGCACGACAAGCATATTCCCATTCCGCCTCGCTTGGTAACCTATAGGTATGTCTACTTTTTGTTGAGAGTCTGGCACAGAATTCCTCAGCATCGTACCAAGAGACTTGTTCTACAGGAAGATTATCACCTTTAAATCCAGACGGCTCAGCCTCCAAGTCAATCTTGACTTTAGGTAAAGCTGCTACAACTCTCCACTGTGCCTGAGTTACAGGATATTTGCCGATGAAAAAGGGTGGAACAGTTACTTCAATCTGTGGACTTTCTTGATTTGTATGCCCCTTTTCCGTAGGTAGCGAACCCCTCATAAATTTACCACCAGGAATCTCTACCATTTCCAGCATTACCCTATTTCCCAAGTCTTGTGCAAAGAACTTGGCTTGACGGCTATTGGGACTAGTTTCTTTACCTTGAGAATCTACCGTTACTACATCAAAGTTGAAGGGTTTGAGGTTAACTTTTCCTTTATCAATAGGAAGGGATTGTGACTCAATAGCAGGAGATGGTGATTCAATAGTAGTCCCAGTCTCTTCTATCTCAATAGGAGAAGTTGTATATTCAGGGGAGGATGAGTTACGGTTCCAAACTTGATGGGCGATTACCGCTCCCACCAGTCCCACACTGCCAAAACCTGCTACTTGAATCAATTGCCGCCTTGTCCTAATTTGTTGTCGTGGTGGAGGCGCTTGCTTAGCTTGCTTCGTTAGAGGTGGTGTAATAGTTTGTGACTTTGTTCCTGATTTTTGGGGAATTGGGGGAGGAGCTGGTTTGACTATCTTTCCAGAGAGTCCCCAAATCCTTTTCAGAGCCTTCAGTGCTTTAGGATCTGCCGGAGACAAAGCCAGCACTCTTGTCAACAACTGCTCTGCTAATTGCAAATCTCCTTCAAGTTCAGCATCTTGAGCATCTTCTCTCAATGTTGCAATATCCTGCTCCGTTGCCTGCCTAGGTAACAGAATTAGATGGTACTTGCTAGCAGGCTCCGCGATCGCATAAGGTGTTTGTCGAGGCTTTCCATAATAGTCATTAATCTCAGTAACTCGATACCGTAGACGGTGATACAACCGCTCCACAGTAGCACAGTTCCCTTCACCCTGAATTCGTAGCGACTCTAACAAGGCATAAGTAAAAGCACCTTGTTGAATATCCTCTCCAATCTCATAAGACCTTTCCGAAGGAGCACAGGAGGAAATGGTAATTACTCCTTGGTGTTTCTCCATTCCTATTCCTAAACCACTTTTGCTTCCTTCCTCGCGACAGGCATCTAACAACAGCACGATATTATCAGCACCACAACGGCGCAATCGCTCAGTTATATAGTTGACAGGAATAGCTGTTGCTTCTAAATCTCTGGGGTTGACATCACAAGGCATCAGGTAATCCCGGTCTTGATGCCGAATACCATGACCACTGAAAAAGAACCAAAAGTTATCCCCTGGTTCTAGTTGAGGTTCTTCAAAGAAGTCTCGCAGGAAAGACCGGAGATTAGTGTAGTTAGGTTGGGTATTTTGCTCAAAACCGTTAGGAGCGATAAATGCTGGAGAGTTGTCTGAGTAGTAGAAAATTTGCTCAAACTTGGCTTCCTCAGCAAAAAAATCCCGCATTAGTGAGGCATCTCGCTCAGCATACTTGAGCGTTTGCAACCCTTTGTAAGAGTTAATACCAATAACCAGTGCCCAATCCGTCATCCTATCTTAAAAATTCCCTTCTCTAGTGTGCTCTCGTGTCCCTAGTGTGGTTCATATATTCCAAAAATAAGCTAAGGTTTAACCCGTTTAAACTTAAGAGTTATCGCCCCTTTAGTTCCTGCTTTGCCACCAGTCCCCAGCAACTTTACTTGTCCCTCAGCACTGATTTCCACCGATAGCTCGATTTCATTCAATTTAAGTCCAGATTGCTGGTTAACTTGTTGTTGGGCACGATTGAATAAGCCGCCTACTATTTGCAGAAATTTGGACATTTCTGCTTCTAGTTTCTGAACACTGATCCTAGACCCTCTACTCGCTCCCTTTGTCGGAGCTGGGCTCTTACTATAGGGATTTCTGGAAGGGACTCCAGTTTTTGCCCCATCATCTTCACTGGTTAGAGGAGTATCAGCAGTGACTATCCAGATAGTCTCATTATCTGTTTCCAGCATATACCTTATTCGTCCATAGCTTCAACATATTCCTTCCAGCCTTTGACTGTCACACCCGGAATTGTGGTAAGAGACTTTCAACTCCTGATGCCTCAGTGATCAAGCTGGGTATTCGAGAACTGCTATAAGTTACTTAATCAATTTAGTTGTGGGCAGAGATAAAACCTGCGCTATAATCCTTGATTTAGCCCCATGACTCAGGGACTGAATTTTAGGACAAGTGTCGAAACCCCCTAAACTAAAATCAATACTCAACGTAGAATTCGATAGGAGGGCTTGCCTTGACTGAAAATACAACTTCCCTCCAAACAATCTCCCGCAGCGAACTTCGCCAGCTTGTGCGTAGCCAAATGTTAATGCTGCTGGAGCAAGAAAACCTTCAGGGGGCAAAAGCGCTGTTAGTGCCAGTGCAACCAGTAGATATTGCTGAAGCAATTGAAGGGTTGCCAGAAGCAATGCAAGTGATAGCTTTCCGCTTACTGTCTAAAAATGAAGCGATTGAAGTTTATGAATATCTAGATTCTACTGTCCAGCAGTCGCTGATTGAGGAATTCAAGCGCCAGGAAGTCCTAGACATTGTTGATAAAATGTCCCCTGATGATCGAGCACGATTATTTGATGAATTACCTGCCAAAATTGTTCGACGTCTGTTGGCAGAATTGAGCCCAAAGGAACGGGAAACTACTGCTTTGCTGTTGGGCTATGAGGAAGACACAGCGGGGCGGATTATGACACCTGAATATATTTCTCTGAAAGAGAATTTAACTGTTACGGAAACCCTGGAGAGGATTCGTAGTTTAGCGAATGTTTCAGAAGTTATCTATTATCTCTATGTTACGGATACCTCTCGATGCTTAACAGGAATTGTTTCTCTGCGAGATTTGGTTCTTTCTTCCCCAGAAAAAACCTTAGGGGAGATTATGACTCGTGATGTGGTTAGTGTACCCACTAATACAGATCAAGAAGAAGTAGCACGTATGATCCAGCGCTATGATTTATTTGCTCTACCGATTGTCGATAAAGAAAAACGTTTAGTAGGAGTTGTGACAGTAGATGATGTTATTGATATTATAGAACGGGAGGCAACAGAAGATATCTATACCTTGGGCGGCGGTGTGCAATCGGGAAGTGACAATTATTTTCAAACGAATTTGCTGACGGTTGCTCGCAGACGAGTTGTCTGGTTGTTTGTTTTGCTCTTTACCAACGGTGTCACCAGTACCATTATCCAATCCCAAGGAGAACTCTTGAAACAAGTAGTGCTACTCGCCGCATTTATTCCCCTGTTGACTGGTACTGGTGGTAATGTTGGTGCTCAGTCTTCAACAGTAGTCATTCGTGGTTTAAATACCGATGAAATCCGTGATTTGGGCACAGTCCAAGTTATCTGGCGAGAGGCTCTAGCTGGAGCACTTCTGGGGACAATTCTGGGCTCAGTCGCAACGGTATGGGCTTACCTACTGCTTCAAAATTGGAATTTTTTCGCCCCCTTCTCTATGCAAGATGGTTTTATTGCTGTATGTGTGGGAACTAGTCTAATTGCGATCGCGATTCTTGCCTCTGTTGCTGGTTCGGCATTACCATTTTTATTTCGCTCCCTTGGCTTAGATCCTGCTCTAATGTCAGCACCGTTTATCACCACAGCAGTTGATGTTTTAGGTGTGCTGATTTATTTCAACATTGCCCGAATGATGTTGCAGCTTTAGAAGCAAGAAGACTCTGAGACTTCAAGGGGTGTAAAGTACTAATGTTACCGTAATTTTTCTCTACACCCCAAGCGCCGCAATTTTATGCTAAGAGTAGCTTAGTAGTGTCAGGATAACCCTCACTTAGCCATTGTTCTTCCCTGAGCCAAACCAAACCACAGTTTTTTGTCTTTAACCCATGCAATAAAAAAGGGTGAGTTGAGCCAAATAAAATTAATTCTAAATAACTCTCTTGTGTTTCTTTACCATAAGTAGTAAAAAATTGCCACATATCAGCTTGACCATCCTGGCGACGTTTGGCAAAGTGTGGTTGACCTTCTTCGGCATTCCAAGTTGGTGTACGCAAATAGATTATGGCATTGCCGCCACCCTGATTATCCCAAGACCAAGACCAAATTTTGTTTTTTGCGGTGAAATTGGCATTGAAGCTCTCTAAAGTTCCTTTTGTCTCATTGTATTTGAAAGAGCCTAGACCAATAGTTTGAGAGCTGCCTAAATTAATAAATCTCAAAGAGATTTGTCCAGAGTGAACAGTTTTGGCTTCCCATTGGTAAAAATTGTTCATAGTTTTATCACTCTTGGTCAAGATACAATTTTACATTAGCAATGCTGTTAGGTTCCTCGCAACCATTTTCCACGAATCTTAAACACTATTTAAAATTATTTTTTTATACTAAGTAATCTTCCAAGATCTTGCATTAAATCAAGTTTTTATTCGGTGCTTATTTTATGCGAGTTTCTACGTAAAAGTACGTAGACTTACGTGGATAAATAATAATTAATAAGTGGCATCCGTGAATCTACTGAAAATTCGTCTACTTAAATAACTGGAGTTAAATCAAATAACTCCCTTTACTAAACTCTCAGGCCAGAAATAAGACTGGGTCATTTTTTCATAGTCTAAACTCCAGCAAATAATCAAACCTGGACATATCTAGGTCAATTCTTTACAACCTATTTAGGGACAGGCTATGATATCAAAAAGTTGCTGCTGAGGTGAACTCAACAAGGTCGGTCAAGATGATTCACGCTCTGAGTCAAGTGTTGAGAAGAATATTGGAAGATTCGACACTATGGTCGAGGTTTCCAGAATTAGGGGAGGCTCAAGTTTCCTTTGAACGTCCCTCAGAAACTTTTAGCCCTGGACAAACCACAGTTAATTTATTTCTGTATGATATTAGGGAACACCTAGAGCTGCGCAGCAATGAACCAACCATTGAGCGGCACAATGGAGAAGTTGTTATTCATAACCCACCAAAGCGCATAGCCTGTTCTTATTTGGTTACAGCTTGGCCCGTTGGTGAGGGAGAATTACCCCTGCAAGAACAGAGATTACTCAGCCAAGTGCTGCAAGTATTTTTGGCTTATCCCACTATTCCAGAATCTTTTTTAGCAGGCACCCAACTTGCAGCTCAAGAACCACCGTTACCCTTGGTAACGGCTCAAGTTGATGGGGTGCAAGGTGCCGCTGAGTTTTGGACGGCGTTGGGGAATCAATTACGTCCTTCCATTACAGTTACAGCAACCTTGTCAATTAAGGAACTGTTTGAACCAGAGCCAACTCCCATTGTTATTACTCAAGATTTACAATTAGGTGAGCGGATTTCACCATCATTAGAACAAATTGCTCCTGCTACTGAACAACGATTTTTCCGCATTGGGGGGCAAGTTACGGATGCTAGTAGTCAACCTGTTGTGGGGGCAACGGTGATTTTGGTTGAGCGTAATCTTATCGCGGCTACTGATAGCAATGGACAGTACAGCATCGGAGCAATTCCTGCGGGTACTTATACCTTACGAGTGCAGTTAGGAGATTTTGTGCAGGAGGTTAATATTGATATCCCAGTAGAAACCACAGCAAGTAATTACAACGTGGAATTAACACAGTAATTTTCACCAATTATCAAGGAGAAAATAGTATGCCACAGTATCTCTCCCCTGGAGTTTATGTTGAATACGTGCCACCAGCTTCCCTACCCATTGCTGGGGTTGCTACCAGTGTTGCTGGGTTTATCGGTGTGGTAGCTGATGATGTTACTATGCCAGAGCAACCGGGAAAGTTTGAATCTCTATTGGAATTTAAATCTCAATTCCAACTTAAAAAAGAAAGCAACGGTGAATTTGCCAAGGATGGAGATAACTATATTGCTTTACTCGGTGACGACAATAAGCTTATTTTAGTTAAAGGTAGTGATGGTGAGGCTGTTACTGCTTTAGTTCAGGAGGATGGAGGCAAGCCTGTTTTATTTAAGGATACAAACGATGATCTTGTTAAAGTTTCAGTTGAGGATAAAGACGGTAATCTAGTTAAGGATACAGATAGTAATGCTGTTTTAGTTAAGGATACAGATAGTAATGCTATTTTAGTTAAGGAGGATGGAGGCAATCCTGTTTTAGTTAAGAATAATGAGGGTAATCCTGTTCCTGTACCATATACTGTAGCTCCAGAAAATGAACCCACATTAATTACCAGTTGGGAAGAGTTTAAAACGAAGTTTGGTGATTTTCAAGAAGGCAATAAAACCTTAGCCCATGCAGTGTATGGCTTCTTCTTCAATGGAGGTTCTCGTTGTCATGTACTGCGGGTTCCTGCTGCAACAGACATTGACAACCCGGCTGAAGAGTTAGAGAAGTTTGAAGCAATTGATGAAATTACTATTGTTGCTATACCTGGAGCAATAAGTGACGTTCAACATACTGCTATCATTGCTCACTGTACTAAGATGGCAGATAGAGTGGCAGTCTTAGATGGCGATGCAAACCAGGAACCCAGTAGTGTAAGCGGAATTCGTCCCGTTGGTCTGAGTCAGCAAGGAAGCTATGCTGCTATTTACTATCCTTGGATTAAAGTCTTTGACCCCGTTAGCGGAGCCCCAGATACGATACCTCCTAGTGGTCATATTGCCGGAATCTATGCCCGCAATGATGCGACGCGGGGGGTGTTTAAAGCACCTGCTAACGAAGTTGTTGTCAATGCTCTTGATATCAGCCGTCCTATCAGTAAAGCACAGCAAGATGGCTTAAATCCCGAAGGAATTAACGTTATCCGCTCTTTCAAAGGCACAATCAAAGTCTGGGGAGCCAGGACTATGGCAGATAATGCTAATGCTGATTTTCGCTACATTAGCACCCGTCGTTATTTTAACTTTTTGCGGGAATCTATTGATGAAGGGACACAGTTTGCGGTTTTTGAACCCAATAACCTAGCACTGTGGCAACGGATTAAAAGGACAGTTAGTGACTTTCTGTTAAATCAATGGCGGGATGGTGCCTTGTTTGGGGAAACACCGGAAAAGGCTTTCTTCGTTAAATGTGATGCCGAGACTAATCCTAAAGAAGTAAGGGAGCTAGGGCAAGTTGTTACCCTCATTGGAGTCGCAATTGTTAAACCCGCAGAATTTGTGATCTTCCGTATTCAGCAGACGGCGGGAGAGTAGTATGACGCGGGGACAGTGACACTGCTAAAACTGTAGGTTGGGTGTCAATACTGCTCGGTTAAGAGAGTGTGGGAAGTGTGGGGAGTGTGGGAGGTAGATCGGAAGTT
>JAAHHL010000255.1 GCA_010672185.1 Caldora sp. SIO3E6
TCAAAAAGTCATTGGGGTGGGTCTGATCAACGTAAGTCTGGGTCGCGTAGGTGAAACGGATTGTCTGTTGTTGCTGGGCCGTTTGGGGTACATTTTCATAGAGGTAGAGGTTGGGTTCTTCCCCTTGAGTCGCCGGATCTGGATTGGGTATTGTCTGATTGGCAGGAATTTCCCTACGAGGATAGGCGATCGCGCAGGATTTGGTCACCGCACCGTAATCATTCACTTCCAAGACAAAATTATGGGAGCAATGGGGGTCATCGGCATTGCGTTCATAGTCGTAAGATATGCTTTCCAGAGAGTGGGGGAAAAAGATGCCGTACAGATTATTACCCACTGCCTGCAATTCTTTGACCCGCATCCGGGTCTGACTCACAGAATAGGGAGTTTCCTGCCAACTGGTGCCGTCTTTGCCATAAACTTCACGGCGGATTACTGTGCCAAAGAGAGCCACATGGGACTGACGCACTGTCTCCTGGTCGGGTGTCCTAGACAGCATTTGGAAATCAGTACCAGGCATCGGGTAAGCGTTCTTGTCCCCCTGCCAATATTCCTTGTTATATTCTTTTAATAAGTCCTTTTCCTGCTCGTAAGCACCGGTATGATACCAGATTTTACTGAAGGCAGGGGGGGACTGATAAGCAGGGTCAGTAGAAAAGTCTGGGATGGTTTCTGTATCCTGTGTATCCACCCGTCCAAAACCACGAAACTCTTGTTCTTCCCCGTCATAATAGCCGTGATGGTAGCTATGCTGCTGCACCAGGTTAGTATTGGAAATCGAGTCCCGGTGGGTAACCTCAGCAACCACTTGCACGGGAAAAGGCAGGCTGGTGATCCAGGGTAGTCCCGCTTGCTTGTCCTGGAGATAATAATCCACTGAACTGCGATAGGAGATTTCCGTTTCTGCCCCTAAATTATTAACGATCTTTTGTAGCAAATAGGGCTTTTGTTGCTGACCAAAATCGTAATACCAGCGTTTCGGCGCAGGAAAAGCGTGCTCCTTACTGAGGACAAGACAGGTGGTCCCCCTGGCAAACAGATCGGCAAAACTGATCTGGTCTAGATCTGAGAACTGAAGAATATCGGCAGGAAAAGGAATTTCTAGAGGATCCGACCAGGCATTGCCGCTTTGGTTAAAGTAAATTTTGACATGGTCTAGGTAAAAATAGAGCAGATCCTTGCTCCCAGAGCCATCTAGGTCAGCAAAGAAAAGCCGCTTGCTGTTAAAGTCGGCTCCCAAATCGGGGCAGTCGCTCATGGTAATAGGCTTATCAAACCTCCCATAACCCAGGCTAGGCCAGTAAGTTATCTTGTTTTGCTGCACTCGGACAATATCAGGAGTGCCATTACCTGAGATATCCATCAAGGTGGTAAATTCCTGCTCAGTCTTCTCCAATCGGGGAGGCAGGGTTGCTGTAGCAGTGGTAGAATGGCTGGCGAAGAGGGCATTGCCAAATCCCTCTCCTTTTCGGGAAGGATAAACCCGCACTTCATTGCCATTGAGTAGCATCAGGTCGGCCAATCCCTTGCCAGTGAGGTCACCAAACTCCTGGTAAGCTTGATGGTAATCGGCAGGAAAGGCAGCAAATTCCCGGTAACCCTGCCAACCGGCAACACCATAGGTCTCATAAAAGCCTTTGATCGCCTCGCTGGCGATAACCAGATCCAGTTGCCCATCTCCGGTAATGTTGCGCATTGCCAGTTCCCCAGACCGGATGCCGGGGACCAGGGGAAAGGAAGTCAACCGCTTAGGTGCAGCGTAGGACAAGGTGGATGTGGCAGCAGGAACCTTCAGATCGGTACGGGTGAACGAAATTTTGGGTGGGATTTCTTGAGCTTTGTATCCAAAAATTATCAGTTCTCTCTTCTTCCCCAACTCCTCCGCTCCTCTGCTCCTCTGCTCCTCTGCTCCTCCGCTCCTCCGCTCCCCACCCTTTTTTTCGCTCACCCGATCGGTACTATTCAATCTGGGAGGCTCCCTACTTCCATGTTGAGGCGTCAGGAGCGGTTCTTGATAATAGGCAGCATGATCAGCCACGTAGAGAATCCCCGTAATGCCTTCGCCATAAAGGTCAACAAAATGATAGGGCGCTTGTTCCATACCAGGCAACGGGCGATCGCCTTTCTGTTCTATTTCCGTAAAACTGTGTCCAGTAGGCTCAAAAGTCTGGTATTCCAACTCTAAGGGCGGTAGGCTTTTACTGCTATACTGCTTTTGGCTCGAATCATAGTAAAACCCCGTCTCCTTAACTGCTATCAGCTGACTCAATTTACTGTAGTCGTCTACCTGATAGGTATACTTGCTAGCCTTGACCAACACCGGCTCTGTCGTGCCCAATTCCTCAGGAAACCGATGAAAGCACAAGGTATGGAAACAGCGCCTCATAGTCCTGACTTCAAAGGTGGCACGGTACAGGGAAAAAGGATCGGGACGATAAGCCCAGTCTCGGGTTGGAGTATCAGGCTTCGAGTTCGTCCCAGCAATAACGGCATCAATATCATATTCCCCGTAATCAAAAACGATCTCAAAATGCCAGTCTCCTTGATTGGCATCCTCAATTGCCTGATGATCAGTTAAGATCATCGAGCCTGCGATCGCATCTTTATAGCCGTAGCGGATAAATTGGATGTATTTGTTGGCTGTGACCACTCGATCTTTTTCATACACGGCTTCCGCCGGAACATTCTGGTCGTTTTCCTCTTTATAGAAAAAGAGCTGATGATCGCCAGTCGGGTTATAATTTTCTTCCAGTAACCATTCAAAGATCTTGTTCGGGGAGGAGGGATCGGCAATTATCCCTTGAGTCCGTTTCCCGAAAATACTGATCATATGGTTAGCATGGGTGATCTGCCAAAAGGAGTGACTTCCTGTTGTTTCCTCAGGCACTTGCCAATATTCAATCAGATCAAAACTGCTTTCAGTACGGACATAATACTGTTGGACGGTATAAGAGATACCTTTGAGAGGAACGATGCGAGTTTTCCCTTCAATGGGAACTAAGTCTTCCCCTCCGTAAAGAAACGTATCCTTAGAATTGTAATGGGGAAGCCCTTTGGAGGTCTTGCGGGAAATCTTGGCCAGAGAAGGCTCCCATCCCATACCGAAACAGCCGTTGCCACCACCAGAACTATAAGAAAGGCTAAGACTAGGGGCAAAGTCCCGGCAAGGACTTGCATAAATGGGCAGGGAAAGAGCAGCAGTACCAGTAAAACCATTGGTCTCAAATTTTTCCCCTATGCCTTCAATTGCACCTCCCCCTTTTGGCAGATCCAATTTTTGTACAACAATTTTTGAATCTCTTTGTCTGGTGGTCATGGCTCGTTACCCCAGTAGAAGTAGTGACTTGACACGTAGAGGAGCGTACTTCCGAAGGTAGCCACTTTGTTCTGTTGACCTTAGTTCAGCCGCTACGCGATCGCACTATTTTTTTTAGTTTCTCTTTTTGCATTATATGTTGAGTTACAATCCCACAATCCCACAAATTAAAGATTTAATAATCAGTTACTTTCCGCTATCTTCTCTGAAGAAACAAGGGAATTGGGAATAGGGAATTGGGAACAGGGAACAGGGAACAGGGAACAGGGAAGAAGAATAGACTTTGTTTCTTTCATTCGTCGTGGGTCAATACTGCTCGTTTAAGACAAGGAGAACCAGGAGGATAAGGAGGACAATACAGCAAAAGGTAATCGCTTACTTTTTCTTTCCCCATCTCCCTTGTCTCCCTTGTCTCCCTTGTCCCCCTTGTCTCCCTTGTCTCCCTTGTCTCCCTTGTCCCCCCACACTCCCCACCCCTTCAAACTCAAGGCTCTCCTATCAGAGTAAATGCTGCCCAATTCCTGGGATGAGGATATTGTTGCTTGGTAGTCAGCATAGCTTGCCGTAAGGCTTGGGCTTTATCTGCTCCTTGTTGCATTTGGCGATAAAACTCCGTCATTAGGGATGAGGTGGGAGCATCCGGCACTGCCCAAAGGGAGACAACAACACTGGGAACACCAGTAGCAATGAAAGCGCGGGATAGTCCGACAACCCCTTCCCCAGTAATTTTACCCCGTCCGGTATCGCAGGCACTCAGAACCACTAGCTCAGTATTGTTAAGCTGCAAATCCATAATTTCTTTAGCTGTGAGAAAACCAGAATCATCGCCACTGGGAGCCAGGGCAATTGCTCCTATTAGGGATACCCGGAGCACTCCTTCATTAACCAAAACCTCTTCTGCTGGGACTCCTCCAATAAAAACATTAGAACCAACGGTAATTCCTCCCGGTGTGATAAAGACGCCACTTTCCCTAGCAGTAGGAACATTGGCAGTTGGGTCAAATTCTTTTAAATTGTCATCTAGCTCCAGTAACCCGTGAGTGGCTAGATGGATGATCCGTTGCTGGGGCATGGCACTTACTACTGCGGCTTTCGTTGCCTGACTGCCGATGAGGGGTTGGGTATTGAGGAGAGCAGCCACCGCCAGAGCTTCCTGCTCCGCACCCGGTAGGCTACTCAGTTGCTGGGGAGGTTCATCCCCTTGGGCTGGTAGGGTCGGCATGGTAGGATTGCCTACTACTAGTAAATTTTGATTTCCAGACCCTTGGAGACGTTGCTGTTGTTGCTGAGTTAAAGCTAAAACCTGAATCGAAGGAGCTGATAGCAAGGTGTGTTTGTCAATCAGATAATTACCACTGGGGTCTCTTAAAGCAGCAAAAGGTACCAAAAATAGCGCTTCTTGGGGAACAAAGGTAACACGAGCACTGGGATTTTGGGGTAAGAGCTCAGCAATTGGTGCAATAAGCAGTTGATAAAGTTCTTCTAACTGTTGTGGGGAAGTCTCAATATTATTGGCTCTAGCATTATTGGCTTCAACTACCACAATCCCCCTGCCTCGCACTCCCAAACCTCTAGTTCGGACTTTTGCCACTAGTTCAGTTAAGGATTTGTCCGGCAACTGCCGCAATAAGTCAATTTGACGAAATGAGATAGTTCCATTGGGTTGCACCACCCAAATATACAAGTCAGTTTCATCCCTAGGCTCATTACCAAACACCCGAAGTTCACTACCGACTAGAGAATATTCAACAATAGTAGAGTTAGTAGCTTGGGCAATTTGTTGGAGTCCCTCGATGGTGGGGGGAGGAAGGGGAGAAGAACCGGAATTTTCGACAAACTGCTCCACCAGGGATCTTGCCCGACTTTGCTCAGCGACTAGCAGCGCTTCCTCTGGTTTGTTTTGGGCAACTAAAACTTTTTGCAACAACCGGTAGCTATAAGCTTGCTGTTCTAAGAAGGTAATTTTATCAAGATCGTCATTGTTAAATGCCCGAATCTCTTCCCAACCCTCAATAGCATCTTTTAAGGCGACCTCTGCTTCCTTCAGTTGACCAGAAAGAAAGTAAGCTAAAGCGAGATTACTGAGGGCTGGACTCAAACCCGAGGAAATATCTTCTTGTCTGCTGTCTCCAATTAACTGCTCAAAAATTGCGATCGCTTGAGGGTAATTTTCCATTAGCAGGTAAGCTTTCGCCATACCTTTTAATGCTGTTTCGGGAGAACCGAGCTCAAATTCTTGGTCAATTTCGAGGGCTTGTCGATAATATTCTAGGGCAGCTTGATATTCCTGAAGCTCAAGTTGCTCATCACCCTGTAGAATAAGCTTGACGGAAGCTTCTGTTGCTTCCTGAAAAGACTCAAATTCCGAAGCAATAAGCCTGCTAGGTAAGGCAGTTTTCTGGTGGAAGCGGTTTGCTGCTAAACCTTGGGCGGCAAGAGGAGTGCCTACAACTGGGTTGAGAGGAACCGTCGGTACAGAGAAACCAAAAATTGCAATCAGAGCAGTAAGACTGATGCGTTTAATCTCCATAAAAATCTTCGTCTAATAGCTCTTCAATTGTAAAAGGGCATTGATGGGGATAGTCTTCTGGATTGGGTTGACGAATGCCAAAACTGGCTCTTTTTCCTTCTTTAATCGCTAATTTTCGACCATCTTGATAAGCTTTAGCGATCGCTTCTTCTAAATAGCTTTGCAATGAGGGACTTTCTTGTAAGTCTTTTTGGACACGAAACCGATGTTCTGTCACTGAACTATACCAACTGCCTTTCATCGAATCAGGAGCGTCTGTTTGAACTAATATTTTGAGTAAATGGGCAATTAATATGGTCAAATTGCTAATGAATGCTCGCTTTTCGGATTTTCCCATTTCCTCTAATTCAACCAGCAAATTGTCCCAATCGATTGCAGATAAGTTTCTTGCTTTTATTTGTTCAATGATATTTTCTCGCCAACAGTTAAAATCTTGTTGATACATAGTTTTTGTTTATCAGTTTGGGTTTAATAATTCAGCTCATCCCACAACTTGCATGACGCGGGATGTAAGCGTTAATAAGCAGTAGTAGGACTTCAGTCCAAAAAGAAGCCAGAAACTATAAAGCGATGAATGATTGCAGCTGAGCTATAAGTTTTTGTCCCCTTACGGGGATTTGCTTTAGAAAGCTAAAACCGATACGGGAGCTGACACTGGTTCCATCACGTTTCTATCCCCGCTGAGGGGAGTTGGTTTGTAAAGCTATTACAATGAAGAGTTGCAAAAATACGAAGATTCTTGTTTACATCCCCGCTGAGGGGAATTGGTTTGTAAAGACGAAGCTAACTCTCCAAACTCTGTAGTGGTTACAGGGTTTACATCCCCGCTGAGGGGAATTGGTTTGTAAAGCCTTGCAAACCAGCATAGGCGCTAGCGCATATCGTTTACATCCCCGCTGAGGGGAATTGGTTTGTAAAGGCTAGGACAAGGTTTCCAGACTAAGTCCAAGCTAGGGTTTACATCCCCGCTGAGGGGAATTGGTTTGTAAAGAGTACCCTTTTAGAACCCTTACCAGCAGAGGGTTTCAGATACCCAAATCGACGCACCTCTAAAAAATGGAAAAATTTTTCTGAGAAAGTGTCAATTTCGTAGCTTGGAAACCTTGCTACATAAGGCATCGACGCAGGTCAACGAAGTTATGCGGTTTTCAAGGATCGGCGGAGGTGCGTCGATTAGCTCGACATGGCTGTAAATTATACCCCATTTTCCCTTTAATTGTCAAAGAAATATTGAGGGCGCAATGCTTCATTGGTGTCAACTTAAGGTGAAAAGCGCTTGAAGTAGAGGCAATTCATGAATTGCCTCTACTCACAAATTATCCGATCGCTGTGTCATTGGTGACAAGTTAAAGGGCGGTGCATTTTGTCAACTACCATATATGGTGTTTGGGGGCTAAAAAAGACCCTATATATGGAAATACCCAAGGGTTAAGGAAAATTGTATTCTTCTTCCTCTGCTCCTCTGCTCCTCCGCTCCTCCGCTCCCTTGACAACGGCATTTTTGCCTTAAGTTGACACCAATGACCGACGTGCGCCCCTACTGTCAATGTGGGAAAGAATAAACATCTGTTCCGACATACAGACCACCCCACATTCCTAGGGCCGTATTGCATACGCCCTTTTTGACACTGTGCGATCGCTCTTCGTTGACCATTTTTTGAATTGTTTTGATTATTTGCGATCGCCTCTAGCACAGGGAGCAGATAAAATAGAAAGTGCTGCATTGGGCACAGAAACTGGTACTATGGTTCAGCAACTCCAACCAACCGACGTTGATTCCGATTGGCTCTATCCTGAAAGTGATGGGTTACCTTTGGCTGACAATACCATTCAGTTTCGTTTAATCACCACCCTTCAAGGAGGCATCGATACCTTATTTGCCGATGACCCCAATGTTTTTGTAGCGGGAGATTTACTCTGGTATCCAGTAGAAGCAGTCGAAGGTGTAGCAGAAAGTCAAGCACCAGATGTAATGGTAGTATTTGGTCGTCCTAAAGGGGATCGGCGCTCCTACAAACAATTTACTGAAGGTAATATCGCACCTCAAATAGTCTTTGAAATCCTCTCTAAAAGCAATACCACCAAAGAGATGCTTGCCAAATTTAACTTCTATGAGCGTCATGGTGTAGAGGAATATTATCTGTATGATCCAGCAAAAAATCTACTCAAGGGGTGGTTAAGACAAAATCAGCAGCTAGTAGCAATTAGCAAGATGGAAGGTTGGATAAGTCCTAGGTTAGGTTGCCGATTTGAGACGACAAAGGGGTCACTGGAACTGTATAGACCGGATGGGCAAAGGATGGAGACCTATGTAGAAACCTCACAAAGAGCTCAACAGGAGTCCCAACGAGCCGAACAAGAATCCCAACG
>JAAHHL010000256.1 GCA_010672185.1 Caldora sp. SIO3E6
TAAACTGCTAGGGCTCTCATCCGAATTGCCAAACTCGAACTTGATATTGAAGCAGCACCTTATCTTGATCAAGCTATCAACCAATTTCCCGATCAAGCTGGGGATGCCCTCTTAGCCAAATCTAAAGTGCTCAGACGTCTCGGCAGTGAGCAAGCAGCGGTAGAAGCACGTCAATTGTTGCTGAGCGAATACAGTACTTCCGATGCCGCAGCAGAGTATCGGTGGAAGATGGCGCAGGCTAGAGCCAAAAGGGGAGATATAGCAGGGGCTTTTACCTGGGCACAACCTATACTCACCGATAATCCCCATAGTGAGCCAGCACGTCAAGCCGGTTTTTGGGCAGGAAAATGGGCAAGTAAGCTAGGGCGTCAGCAGGATGCCGAAACTATTTTCAGGCAAGTCTTAGCTAACTATCCCCAGTCTTACTACGCTTGGCGGTCTGCTGTACATCTAGGCTGGGATGTGGGAGACTTTCCTACAGTGGGTAAGCAACAACCAAAGGTAGTAGTTCCCCCGGTACGACCCTTACTACCCTTAGGTTCTGCGGCTTTGAAAGAACTATACCAACTAGGACAAGGTCGGGATGCTTGGGCTCTATGGCAGGCAGAATTTCAAAACCGACTCCAGCCCCAGGTTGCTGAACAATTCACTAATGGTCTAATCCTGATCGGTGTGGGGGAACACTTGCAAGGGATTTCTCAGATCTCGAAGCTTGAGGACCGAGAGACACCAGAAGAGCAAGCGGAATATCAGGCTCTTTGTCAAAAACTAACTTATTGGCAAGGTTTGTACCCGTTGCCTTTTGCTGAAGCGATTATGACTGAGTCACAACAGCGCAATCTGAATCCCTTGTTGGTGAGTGCTTTGATTCGACAGGAGTCGAGATTTGAGCCAGATGTTCAATCTAGCGCTGGTGCTATTGGTTTAATGCAAGTCATGCCTAGTACTGGGGCTTGGGCCGCAGAAAAACTCTCTGTAAAACAATATGCTCTAGAAAAGCCTGAGGACAACATTAAGTTGGGTACTTGGTTCTTGGCACAAACTCACCAAGCTCATCAAAATAACTCCCTACTAGCTGTTGCTAGTTACAATGCTGGTCAAGGTAATACAGCAAAGTGGTTTCCGGAGAGAGTGTCCACTGATCCAGATGAATTTGTCGAAACTATCCCCTTTGATGAAACTAGAAACTACGTTAAGCAGGTTTTTGGCAATTATTGGAATTACTTGCGATTGTACGACCCACAAGTAGCAGAGCGGTTGGCTGAATACTCAGCTAGCGAGTCAACTGCGATAAATAAATGAGGATGAGCGAAAAAAGGAGTCAGCAAACGTGACTGACGCACCGAACAGGTCGAATAGAAATCCCACTGTACAACAAGCTTTCTTCCCTCCTGCCTCCTGCCTCCTGCCTCCTGCCTTACCTAAACAAAAGCAGAAAAAAATTGTAAAGATTTGTAATGATATGGTAAGATTATCTACATCAGTGTTAGAAACACCGATATAAGTTCATTAAACAAAAGTTTTCATATCATGCCATATACAACAGAAGACGGTGGAAGGTTAAATAATTTCGCTCTTGAGCCCAAGGTTTATCAGGCAACACCTCCGACGGCATCTCAAAAGCGCAACTATATTTTGTATAGCATAGTCGCTCTAGGACTGATTGGCGGCTTGCTCTACATTGCCTACTCGGCTTCCAGCGTCGGCTAGCAGTGGCAAAATAAGCTCGGTAAGCATAAATAGAAAGCAAATTTGCAACTAAAATATGCGCCCTAGCTTAACTGCGACAGAGAAAAACCAGGCAAATCAAGAGCCGGAAAACTCCTTAATTTGCTTAATAGCATCCATTGCACTTTGGTAACTCTCTGTCTTGCCCTCTTGTTGATATAGTTCAGCAGCTTTCTCCAAATCTTCGATCGCTTCCTCTGTATTTTCGAGCTTGAATTTGGTAATTCCCCGATTGTGAAAAGCTTCGGCAAAAGTTGGTTTAATTTGTAGCGCTTCATTGTAATCTGCAAGAGCTTCTTCATGCTGTTGCAGTTGGTTGTAAGTTAAACCTCGCTGGTAATAAGCCATCACATTCTTGGCATTGTGCGAGATTACCTCTTGGTAATCTGCTAAAGCTGCCTGATAATCCTCTAATTGATGATGAGCATTGCCTCGGCTTAAAAGGGCTGCCTCATTTTTAGAACTAAGCTTAATTACCTCATCGAAATCAGCGATCGCTTCTTTGTATTTACTCCAAGAAAGATAGGCCGCACCTCGATTAATATAGGCTTGCTGATAATCTGGCTTGATTTTAATCGCCTCGGTGTAGTCATAAACTGCTGCCCGCTGATTTCCTAGGTTCTGATAAGCATAGCCCCGGTTATAGTGGCTATCAGCATCGTTGGGGTCAAGTTTCAGCGCATCGCTAAAGTCTGAAGCCGCACCACCATAATCCCCTGCTTCCAGCTTATCAACACCTCGGTTATACAAATCTACAGCACTCAGTTGTTCTTGTTCTTGTTCTTGTTCTTGTTCTTGTTCTTGTTCTTGTTCTTGTTCTTGTTTCGGTTCGGGAACTACTTCCTCCGACATAGCTGGTAACTGAGTATGAACAATAGAGAAAATTGTGAACATTAATGTTGTTAACCCCAGGATGGGAAGCTTTGGCTCAGTCTGGCTCATAGTATTTCCTCCAAGATGGTATTCTTTCCAGATTGCTCTCAATACTCTTTAGACAGACGAAAAACAGCGTAAATTGTTCTGTTGATTAAATTAGTGTTGATCAATTAGTCCACCTGATGAGCACAGGTGGACTAATTGACATAGTATACATTTCTGGTGGTGGTTCGATCAGCTTCTCTACGATATATAGCGCTGAGCACTGGTGTATTTACATATTTTAAATGGAAGCTTTATCATAAAAATTTTAGAGCATTTGTACTGTAAATACATGAGAGCGCACTGCTATACTTTGCGCCTAAGCTTACGCAAAAGTGAGCTAATACCAGTGAGCTGCATCCTCCAACAGAAGGCTAGAGGAATTCATAAAGCTGGAGGAGAATAATTAGGGTTTGCTGTATAAGTCAGACTCAGAGCTGAGTCTAGCATAGCTCCACCCACCTACTGGCGCGACACAAAAAATGTAGTTTAGATTTTCGGTAGTGCGTTCGCGTAGCGTGTGCGTAGCACAAACGTCTCGCTCGCTTTTGATCTCTAGCGAGCAAGATGCTCGCACTACATTTTCTCATTCTAAATTCTAAATTCTAAATTCTAAATTCTAAATTCTAAATTCTAAATTCTAAATTCTAAATTCTCCACCTGTTTCTAACCCACCATTTTAGCTGTGTCGTGCCAATACAGTAAGCAATCACATTTCTGGTGGAGTACATTATGAGTGATTCTGCCAGTATTCAAAGTTCAGGCTTTAGGGGGAGCGACAAACTAATCTAACTAATATTTACTATCGTATTCCATCCAAGCCTCAAGTTCTGCGCTAATGATATCAGCTTTGTTACACTCATGACTCCAAGCAATTTTCACTGATTCTTCTGCCTTAACAATTGCCCCTGCAACTTGAACAATAGAGTTACTGCTAGATTTTTGTAATTGACCTCTATTTTTTCTCGCAAGACCATTGTTATAGTTATATCTGTTGCTATTAGTCATGACTAAGCTCCTTAAGTTGATATTAGTTATAAGCGATTAATTTTTGATTTTTCTAAGTTGTTCCTGCATTCTATTTTTTAAATCTTCAACCTGTATTCTTTTGAGCTCTTCAGGATAATCAGCGTTAGATACACTAGAAATTTTTGATGCAAACATATGAAAAGTATTTTGCACTTTTCTCAGTTCTGTCTCCATACGGATTCTGTGAACTTCAACATCTATATCTTGTGCTACTGTCTCATAAGTTAAGCGAATATCGCGCCATGCACCTCCAACAACAATAGTTATGGCCGTAACTGGTGTTGCTATAGCACGACCAAGAAAATCTAGAACAATTTCCCTTGCAATTTCATTAGGGACAAACATTTGTCCATTTTGTCCTTTAGCATAAATAGGAACTGTTTTTCCCGCGACACTGATCTCACCGAATTTTTGTTGACTCATTTCTTCCACTAATAATATTGTCAATAATCTACAAAGTTTACTGCAACTGAAATAATAACTACCCAAATAACAATAGGTAACAATAAGGAAAAGTTAGTAATTAAAGCTGCTAATAATCCTGCTAGTCCTATGGATGATACCGTTGCCAATCTAATCTCATGTACGTTAGCATAAGGTTTGCCTGTCTTAGGATTGATGTGTTTAGTTTTGATAATGCTAGTCCCACTTCTTTTTAGTAAGTTAAAAATAATAGGTATATCTTGAGGAAGGTTTTTGTTGACAAAACCAGCTAACCCAACAATAATCTTTAGGGAAGGGTAAACTAAAATTATAATAAGTATGAACGCCAAAAAAAAATTGACCATTGTTAACTCTCATTAAAACATCAGTGGTTTTTTCTTATTTTTTCCTTTCTTACTTTGTTGCCTCCTCCAAAAAAACTAGGCCAAAAAGATTGTTTAGTTGCCTTCTTTTCTCTTTTGTTATTTTCAACTAGTCTATTTTGCATTTTTTCCAATAATTTAGATTTATTTAACTCTTTAACTTCTTCAGGATAATCACTATTAACTAATTGACTAATAGCGCCACCAAAGTGTTTATAAATATTTTGCATCCTTTGATTTTCTTCTTTTGCTCTAACCTGATAAGTTTTATTATTGAACAATCCTTGTGATTCTTCTGGTATTAAATCAATTTTACGCAGTAGATTGCCAATAACAATTTTTATCGACTTTACAGGGTTTTCTAGGGTATTTTCTAAAAAAATCAAAGATATTTCTTTTTCAATTTGGCTAGGCAATATTAACTGACCTTGTTCATCTTCAAAATAAACAGGAATTTTTTTACCCTTTATCAAAATTTCACTAGATTTTTGCTTTTCTTCAATTGGTCTAATTATATGTTCAATTTTGTTTTTATATTTTTCTAATAAACTAAAAACATAAATTTCTACTGCTTCTGCTGTATATTGTTCTTGAGAAGCTAATCCCTCTACAACTGCCTGACCAGTGATTTCAACATCTATCTTAATTTTTTCTAATTCAGTTGAAGAAATTAGACCTTGACGACGAAACTCATATAACTTTTTATCAACTTGTTTTTGATAGCTGATTAATTTTTGCTTTATTTGTATCTCTAACGGTTCCATAATGTTGCGATTTTAGTTGGATTATTAAATTACTTTATATTTTTTAGCACCGTTTGTAAATATAACAATTTAATTGATGATTGTTAGTCTTGAATTATCTCGTTTCATCTTGAAGTTTATTAAAAATATTTCATGATTTATCTTAAATTGTTTTGAAATATCTTGCTCATAAAGGCTATAATAGCTCTAGCCCTTACCATGACTGCATTTATGAGTGTAACAGAAATTTTACAATTTGCAGATGATTTGGTTTTTGCTCATCAAGGTAAACACCTTAATGATCTTCAGAAATTAATTCTTAAAGGAGTTTATCAAGGAAAAACTTATGAAGAAATTGCAGGCCAATCTAAATGGAGTGAAAGTAGGGTTAGAAACATCGCTTCTGAATTATGGCAACTGTTATCTGAGGAATTAGGTGAAGATATAAAAAAATCTAATTTTCGTTCCACTCTAGAAAGAGTATATATTGAATCATTTAATAATATTTATATTGGCAGTAATAATAACTTCAAACTTACATCACAAGTAACAAATAAAGAAGCTCAAGAAAATGATGTAAGCCATAAACCACAATCAATTGATCACGATTTAACCTTGGCACCTCAAATAATAAATTTTTATAACCGAGCAACTGAACTTGAACAACTTAATAATTGGCTATTTAAGCAAAATACTCGTTTGATTTCAGTATTAGGACTAAGTGGCATTGGCAAAACAACTTTAGTTAAAAAATTTGTAGATTTAAATTTAGATAAATTTGAAGTAGTTATTTGGAAAAGTTTGCATTTTGCTAAATCCTTAGAATTATTAATTGATGATTTATTAAATATTTGTAAACAAGAAGCAAAAGAAACCTTGGATGACAAGTTAACACAATTGTTTGATGTTTTGAACAAAAAACCATATTTGATTATTATTGATGATGTCCAGAATATTTTTATTAAGGGTGAATTAGCTGGAAAATATAAACCAGAATATCAAAATTATCAAAGATTTTTCACTATGATAACAGAAGCCAAACATCAAAGTCAGGTTATATTAATTAGTCAAGAGCAATGTAAAGAAATGAACTGTTTAGATGAGAGCTTGTATTCTCTGAAGTGTTTAAAATTGTCAGGTTTAGATGATGTAGCAATACTTCAACAGATGGCACTAAAAGATGAGGAGAGTTGGTTGAGATTAATTAAACTCTATGAAGGCAATCCATTTTATTTAAAGACTATTGCTAATTCAATTAAAAATATTTTTGATGGTTATGTGTCTGAATTTTTATCAGATAATGAGTTAATTATCACTAAAGATATGCAAGGAAATTTGCAATTATTATTTGACAAATTATCACCTACAGAACAACAAATAATTTTTCAAATGAGTGACTTTAAGCAACCTGTGTCCAGAGAAGCTTTGAAAGCTAATTTAGAACTATCTTCAACAGATTTTATTAATGGCGTAGAATCTTTACAGCAAAGGTGTTTAGTAACAAAAATTAAAGGTGATCAAATCCGGTTTAAATTATCTCCAGTTTTTCAAGAATATTTTGCCAACATCTATGAGGAAAAAAGCGATCACCATTGAGTCTCTTATTATATTCGAGTAAGCGATCGCTATTCCGCGTAGCGGCTACTAGTTGCGATCGCCTTTGTGATAATTTTCCAACCAAGCTTCCAAATCCGCTAGCTCAGTAAAATCCAACAGAGCCTCACTTAGACTTTCGAGTATAGGTAGTGGCAGACTAGCAATACGTTCCTGCAAATCTTGAGATAATTGGCCACAGCGACGAGATAACTGCCGCAGAAGCAACTCAACTGCTTCTTCTTGGCGACCTTCTTGGCGACCTTCTTGGTGACCCTCTTCTTTGGCTTCCCGATAAACCCTGGTATCCTGCAAACTGATTCCCATCATAGCTTCTACCTCTTGACGACTCAATTCAGTAAACTTGTACACCATAATTGTCTTAATCATTTCTATTATGGCGCTACTAACTGCTGGTTCCGTCACCTCCTCTTGAGTTCTTGTTACCAAATATCGGGCTTCTTCTGGTGCTTGTTTTTCCTTGAGTGTGGTTAGTACCATCAGGGCAAGTCCTAATGGTAATTGTTGGATATCACCTAATTCATCCAGGTACACCCGTTTTACTTGAGTGCTGTTTAGCAGTACTCGGTAGGGCTCAACATCACTCTGCTCAATGCTCCGTTTTGGGTAAATTACCACTACAGACCAATTAGAGTAAAGATCACGTTTGCGATAAAAGTACAGAAATGTTTCACTGAACAACCGTTCATAGAGCTGCTCATCTTTTTGAAATTGCACTTCGCAGAAATAGACGATACCTGCATCTTCGGTATCTGGAGGTAGGAAAACTCCATCAATTTCAAACTTTGGTTCCTTAACTGCCACCGAGTCAAAGCGATAATCGGCTGCATTAGCAGGCGGAGTTTCGAGTAGCTCAAATACTAATGCAGGTGATTGCTGGAAAAGTCGGTAAAAAATCGAATCTCGCCGCATAAAAGGGGTTTAACTGGGTATAATTTCTATTGATTTTACTATTTCCTACCTCGGAGCCTCCTTACTCTATAAGCATTCTTAATTCTTAATTCTTAATTCCGCGCAGCGGCACTAGTTGCGATCGCCTTTGTGATAATTTTCCAACCAGGCTTCCAAATCCGCTAGCTCAGTAAAATCCAACAGAGCCTCACTTAGACTTTCGAGTATAGGTAGTGGCAGACTAGCAATACACTCCCGCAAATCTTGAGATAATTTGCCACAGCGACGAGATAACTGCCGCAGAAGCAACTCAACTGCTTCTTCTTGGCGACCTTCTTGGCGACCTTCTTGGCGACCTTCTTGGCGACCTTCTTGGCGACCTTCTTGGTGACCTTCTTCTTTGGCTTCCCGATAAACCCTGGTATCCTGTAAACTGATTCCCAGCAT
>JAAHHL010000257.1 GCA_010672185.1 Caldora sp. SIO3E6
TTTGCGCTTGCGTCTTCTTGCCAACCTCATTTACCTCCTCTTTTTTTTGGCAACTGTAATGATAGTTACAATTGCCGTGGCAATTATATCCGCTTCGGTTAAAAATATCAAATCTTTGTTTAAGACCTTTCTAAGAGTTAGGGTAGACTCCCCAACTACTTCAAAGCTAAGGACGAGTATAGTGCCCCCATCACCAATCTGAGTAGAGGGTTGATACAAAAGTATACTTTTTTGTAAACTAATGTAACAAAATACTATTGTGCTCCTCATACCGACGCTCAGCTATCTCACCCAGTGAGAGGTTATTGGTTCTAAATTAGAGATAGGAAGTCGTCCTTCATCGCCTTATGTACATTCCAGCCAGTTCAGAATTTGTCGCTTTGTGTCAATCGCAGGTAGCAGTATTAACTCAAGGGTTGGGAGCCGCTTTGAGTGCGGTGTATTTAACAGGAGAAATCTTAGAAGGAGAACAAGCCAAGCTAATTCCAATAGTAGTTTATCCGGAAACAACTACTGTAGGAGAAGAGAATCATAGTGACTTCCTGTTACCTGGGCAAATGAGCAAGATTGAGACAATGTCCAGATTCTCTCAAACTTTACCGAGGTTACTCCCCCAGGCAACTAACCATGAGCAACAAGTCGGTTCAACTTCACCAGAGTGGAAAACAAATTCTTTGAGTAGGCAACGCCAAATTATTTTGCCCCTAATCCATGAAGGGGTAGTAATGGGTTTTTTAGTGACTGGTAGAGAAGACAGAACCTGGAATCAAGAAGAGCAAGCAACCATTGAAAGAATTGCTCAGACTTTAGCGATCGCTTACATCATAGATCAGCGTCGAGCTTGGTCGGAGCAGCGATTGACTCAAATGCGGAGTCTGCAAGCTAGACAACGGGATTTGCTCCATAACCTCCTGCATCAGTTTCGCAATCCCCTCACCGCAATACGCACCTTTGGCAAACTGTTGCTCAAGCGACTGCTACCAGAAGATAAAAACTATAAAGTTGCTTCGAGTATAGTGCAAGAGAGCGATCGCCTCCAAGAGTTACTGCAACAGTTCGACGCTTGCATTGACATGAGTCAAGAAGATATCGCCTTAGCGCCATTAGCACTTCCCGCTGCAACTGTTACTGAGACTCCCCCACTGCCAGAGAGCAACTCTTTACTCCCCGGTATTGATCTAACTAGAGAATCATTTGCTTTAGACACAGTCTTAGAACCACTCTTAATTGCGGCTAGAGCTATTGCTCAAGAGAGGAAGCTGGATTTGTACACTTATATAGCGACGGACTTGCCTTTGGTACAAGGTAATATTAAGGCTTTACGGGAAGTATTGAACAATCTTATTGACAATGCA
Organism: Caldora sp. SIO3E6; assembly: GCA_010672185.1. Lineage (GTDB taxonomy): Bacteria > Cyanobacteriota > Cyanobacteriia > Cyanobacteriales > Coleofasciculaceae > Caldora. The sequence continues at coordinate 1,356 of JAAHHL010000257.1, forward strand.
CTGAAATATACACCAGAGGGAGGAAAGATTGAGATTCGAGTGAGTATTGCAAATAAACATGGTATGTACCAAGAAAATTACCCTCCTCTCCATGCTCCCACACTTCCCCTCTCCATTAATGAAGCGATCGCGATTACTATTAGTGATACTGGCCCTGGAATTAATCCCCAAGACAGAGAGCATCTCTTTGAGCGGCATTATCGGGGAGTGCAAGCCTTAACTGCAATTCCTGGTACTGGCTTAGGCTTAGCGATCGCTAAAGAGTTAGTGGAACAAATGCAGGGTAAAATTGAAGTATTTAGTCCAGCACAACGGTTTTGGACTCAACATACTAGCGACTCTGTAACTAAAAATGAGCAAACTGTTCAAGGACAAGGCACAACTTTTGTTGTTTGGTTACCTATTGTATAGAATTGATAATTAATAATTAATAATTTATAATAATGACTACCCAGGAGCTAGAAGCTCAACTTTCATCTTTAACTCCAGTCCAAAAAGCTCAAGCTATCCAGTTTTTGCTTAAAGCCACTGGTAGTTATTCTGTAGGAATTCACAAAACCCCTGGCGTGTGTGGTGGAGATGCCTGTGTTGGTAATACCAGAATTCCCGTTTGGTCTCTGGTTAATGAGCGTCGTTTGGGTATGAGTGATGCACAAATTTTAGAAGCATTTCCAAGTTTATCGACAGCTGATTTGGTCAATACTTGGGTTTATGCTGATACTTATCCAGAGGAAATTGAAATAGCTATCCGAGAAAATGAGGAAGTAATGCAGGAAGTGGGATGAGAGAATGGCACGTCTTTACGCCGATGAAAATTTCCCTTTACCTGTGGTGAGAGCACTACGTTCTTTAGGAGAGGATGTTTTAACTGCACAAGAAGCAAAAAAGGCTAATCTGAGAATTCCAGATGATGAGGTTTTGGCTTTTGCCACAAGCAAAGAAAGAGCAGTTTTGACTAGGAATCGTCGGGATTTTATCAGATTGCATCTAGCTCAACCCAACCATGCAGGAATAGTTGTCTGTACCGAAGAGCAAGATGTTGAAGGACTTGCAAAACGAATTCATCAGGCAATTTCGATTGAAGAGAACATAAGGGGTAAACTCATTCGAGTCAATCGCCCACAAAAATAATTAGGGTCTGCTGTATAAGTGTGTAAGCCATGCCATACAAAACTTTCAGCCGTTGAGAAGCCAAGTATTGTGCAAGGAAATGTATCAAATGGGCTCAAAAAGCTGGCATTGTTGTGGAAAATGCCTAGGTAATCTTCAAGCTGAAAGCTGACAGCTGACAGCTGAAAGCTAAAAACTGATAGCTAAGGACTTATTCAGCAAGCCCTAATTAGGGTGAAGTGACAGTTTAGGGGCGAAAACAGGTTTCAAGCAACACTTCACCCTGGCAAGCTATTTAGTGCTAATCTTCAAATCAGAGGTTAAGGTTAGATCCAAGTCGGTGTCTGGTTCAATCACCAACAGATCAACACTATCCCGACCTAGGAAACGTTGAAGCAAAGATACTACGACACCAGCACCTCCTCCAATCAACAGTTCCTCGGTAGCGATCGCACGATCCCCTGTAACAGCGGAAATAGCGGCGGCAGCAGCTGTACCAATTGCGGCATTCTTCACCAGATTCCCCACGTTAATGCCTTTCGTAATGGTTTCAGTGGTGTTGATCACCTCAGAACTAGCACTAATTGGTATACGCTTACCACCCATTTTCAAGGTCTCTGCCACAAACTGAGTACCACCATTAACGGGAACCAATTTCCCTTCAACTTGACTTCCGGCAGGTATTAATAACTGATTACCAGGAGTAGTAATATTGGCATCCACTGTCAGAGTCACGGGTACGGTTTCATCTTCAGTCAAAAGAATTTTATCTTTTTCGTATCTTACGGGAAGAACTGTACCAGAAGGAATAGTGAACTCAGTAGCTATTGGTGTGGTATCAACGATGTATTGGGAAGCGATAGTTGGTGCTTTTCCTTGGTTAACCAATGCCTGATAAATAAAAGCAGCTACCTCTGCTCTAGTGGCATTCTGAGTAGGACGCAGGAAACTAAGGTTAGGATAGTTAACCACTATATTCTTTTCTGTAGCAGCAGCAATACCAGTGGTAGCGTAGTTAGAAATACTGGAAGCATCATTGTAGTAATTCAGAATACTGGGTACTGAACCAACAGGGGAAAAATTCAGTCCACTAGCTAGGGAAACTAAGACCTGCTCACGGGGAATATTTTGCTGTGGTCGAAAGACACGACCTGGGTAACCACTGAGAAATTGGGTGGTGTAAGCTTCCTGAATTGCAGGAGCAGCCCAGTAGTTGGAGGGAACATCAACGAAATTGATGCTATTGCGATTAGCTCCCTTGTTGAAATATTGGTTAGCTTTGCGCAGCATTGCCGCATACTGTGCTCGTGTCACCGGAGCATTGGGTTTGAAGGAGCCATCCGGGAATCCGGCAATGATATCCCGGTCTGAGAGTTCCTTAATAAAATTACTAGCCCAGTAGTTAGGGGAGACATCACTAAATTGGGATGTTTGGGCAAAACCAGGGGTAGAAACAACCAGAGGAGCCACTGCACCAACGGATAAGCCAAAAGCTAAAAAGGCCGCAGTTCCTGATTGCCAGCGTTGGAAGTTAGACATTGAATATATTCTCCTTTTAAATTGCTTGGTTACTTAAATAGACATGAGACTGAGAAAAGTGTTCCTAAAACCTCTAAAATTCCTTTTTTTAGAAAATAAAGCAATAAAACTCTTGATTGTGACGATTGACAATCTGAAGGGCTTGAGTATTAGGTTATTGGACGGGACGTCGATATCGGTGAATTTGTTGCCGCTTGTAGGAGAGTGGGAGAATTGAGAATTGAAAATTGAAAATTGAGAATTATGAACTCTCTGATTACAATTGTCACTTTCAGCGTTTTTGTTATCCTTTTCTTGTGGATTGGTACACTAGCAGCTAGAATATCCAACAATACAGAGACAGATTACCTACTCGGCGATCGCTCCTTCGGTAAATTTTTTATCGGTCTGAGTGCGGGAGCTACCGGGAATAGTGGCTGGATCATGATTGGAGCCGTGGGAGCAGCCTACAGTACAGGAATGGCATCTTTGCTGATTGTTCTTCCTAGCTTCTTAGGAGAGTTGGCCTTTTGGACATTTTTTCCGGATAAAGTCAATCAGCTTTCTGTCGAGCAAAACTCCCAAACTGTCCCTGAGTTACTGGGAGCAACCACCACAAACCCTCAAGGCAAACGCTTGATTACCCTGATTGTTGCTCTCATAACTATTGTCTTTATTGGAGCCTATACTTCCGGACAATTTGCTGCTGCTGCCAAGACTTTAGATGTGTTTTTTGGTGTTGACCCCAAGATTGGAGCTTGCATTGCCGCTGGCTCAATTCTGGTCTACTGTGTAACGGGAGGAATCAGAGCTTCGATCTGGACTGACGTGGTACAGGCATTTGTAGTGATGTTTGTTGCCTTTGGTATGCTGGCGGTAGCCTTGATTGCTGGGGGTGGGGTATCGGAGATTATCTCCAAGTTGAATGATATTGACCCGAATCTCCTCAATCTGACTGCTGGGTTGAATCACTGGGAATTACTGGCTTTAATGGTGGGGTTTTTCTGTTTTGGCTTTGGATTTGATATCTCTCAGCCCCAAGTTTTAGTCAGATTACTGGCAGGTAGAAGTCCGGAGGAAACCAAACAAGCAAAGTGGATCTATCTAGGTTATGTCTATTCTACCTGGATTGCTATGCTATTTTTCGGCATTATTTGTCGAGTGTTAATTGCTGATCTTAACGATCCCGAACAAGCCTTACCCTTATATGCGATGCAAAATTTTCCTCCAGTCTTAGTGGGAGTTGTGCTAGCGGGGGTATTTTCCGTCATCGCCTCCACCGCCGATTCCCAACTCCTAGTTTGTTCGAGTGCCTTAGCCAGAGATATTTCCCCGGGTTTTCATCTCAAAATGTCCCGGAAATATGGCATCAAATACGAGCAGGCAGCAACTCTTTTCGTTGGCATTGTTGCTGTCATCTTAACGATTAATATTTCTGCGTCAGTATTTTCTTTAATTCTAGCTGCTGCCGGTGCTGTAGCCGGTTCTATCGGGCCAGCTATGCTCATTGTATTAATAAAAAGGCGTACCCACTACCTAGCCCTAAGCGGGACAATGTTAGCTGGATTAACAACTACTATTGTCTGGCAAGCTTTAGGATATAGCAAAATCCTCTACGAAATTTTTCCGGGTTTTGTTGTCGGATTGTTAGTGCATGAGGTCTTGATGAATAGTGTTTTTCGATCGCGATCTTAGATCATGACCATTTTTTGAATTCAAAACTCAAAATTCAAAATTCATTCATAGGTAATTTTTAATTGATTAATTCAGGTTACAAGCCCCTTCTTTCAAGAAGGAAAAAATAGAAACGTGCGTAGCACATCTTGATTACAAGCCTTTTGCTTTAGCTGGAGGTTAATTTTGAATTTTTAATTGATAATTTTGAATTGTTTTGACAGGCAGGATACCTGCTCCACAAGAGGAAAGCTTATTGCCCAGACTTGTACTCTTTGTCGTGCTCACCTAACATATCTTAGTCAGGGATTAAGAGCGGCAAACCCAGCTTTATCACACAAGATTATAAAAGTCAATGATTACCAAACAAGAACACCATCAACTACTAGTGGACTGGAACTCTACCGCTACAGAGTATCCAAATTCCCAATGCATCCATCAGTTGTTTGAATCCCAAGTAAAACTGACTCCCGATGCAGTAGCAGTGGTGTTCGAGGAGCAACAATTAACCTATCAGGAGTTGAACGATCGCGCCAACCAACTGGCTCACTACTTGCAAGGGTTGGGAGTAGAACCAGAAGTACTAGTGGGACTTTGTATAGAACGTTCCTTGGATATGGTTATCGCCATGCTGGGTATTCTTAAAGCGGGTGGTGCTTATGTTCCCTTAGATCCAGCTTATCCTGCTGAGCGCTTATCTTTCATGGTCGAAGATGCACAGCTGTCCATTGTAGTTACTCAACAATCTTTGGCTGTAGAAAGGAGGCAGGAGGCAGGAGGCAGGAGGCAGGAGGCAGGAGGCAGAAGTCAGGAGGCAGAAGGCAGAAGGCAGGAGGCAGGAGGCAGTTCCGATGAAAAAAATTTCACCACCATACATGAAAATTTCTTTCTCCGCGTCCCCGCGTCCCCGCGTCCCCGCGTCTCCGCGTCTCTTTCAAGTCAGAAGGCTCTTACTCTGGTATGTCTTGATCGAGATTGGGAGAGCATTAGCCAACAGCAAAGAGGAAATCCTCACTCTCCAATTAAGCCGAACAATTTAGCTTATATTATCTACACTTCCGGCTCCACTGGGAAACCAAAAGGAGTGCAGATTGCCCATAGCTCAGTAGTTAACTTATTACAGGCGATCGCAACTTGTCCAGGATTGAGTAGACACGATAGGATGCTTGCGGTTACGACTATCTCTTTTGATGTTTCCGTACCAGAAATCTATAGTCCTTTAACTGTCGGTGGTTGTGTTGTTATTGCGAGTCGGGAAGCTACTAAAGATCCAGCACAGTTAATCGAGTTGCTAACTAAACAAGGCGCTACAGTTATGTCAGCAACTCCTGCCACTTGGCGAATGCTGTTGGAGGCAGGTTGGGAAGGTAGCAAAGCACTGAAAATTATTTGCACTGGGGAAAGTTTATCAAGAGAGTTAGGCAACAAACTGTTAGCAAAAGGTACTTCTCTCTGGAATCTTTATGGTCCGACAGAGATTACCGTTTGGGCAACTATCTATCAGGTTAATAGAGGTGAAGGTGCGATCGCGATTGGTCGTCCGATTGCTAACACCCAGACTTATATTTTAGATGCAAATCACGAACCTGTAGCCATCGGCGAACCAGGAGAGTTGCATATCGGCGGGTTGGGTGTGGCAAGAGGATATCTGAATAGACGGGAACTAACGGCAGAAAAATTTATTCCTAATCCCTTTAGTCAAGACTCCAATTCCCGCCTCTATAGAACCGGAGATTTAACTCGCTACCGAACAGACGGTAACATTGAATATTTGGGGCGTATCGATCACCAAGTAAAAATTCGGGGTTATCGGATTGAGTTAGGGGAAATTGAAGCAACTCTGTGCCAACATCCCAAAGTAAGTTCAGCAGTGGTTGTAGCTAGGGAAGATGTAACTAACCAAAAACGTTTAGTAGGATACATTGTCCCCCATACTGCTGATAACTCATCGGAAACTCAGGATGTAGCCAAGGAAACTGAAAAATGGGAGAAAATCTGGGATGAGGCTTATATCCAGCCAGATGAAGCACAAGATGGGAGTTTCCATATTGGCGGCTGGAACGATTCTTATACAGGGAAAGACCTAGACCCGGAACAGGTGCGAGAATGGGTAGAGCATACTGTCGAACGGATTAAAGCTTTAAATCCTCAACGATTGCTAGAAATCGGCTGTGGAACGGGTTTACTGCTATTTCGGATTGCTCCCCAATGCCAGCACTACTACGCTACGGATTTATCAGGGGAAGCAATTCGTTACCTAGAAAGACAAATTGGGGATAGTAAGTTAGCCTCTTCAGTTACCCTACGTCAATCTCCAGCAGATGGCTTAGCAGAGATAGTCAACGAACCCTTTGACACTGCTATTTCCAACTCGGTGATTCAATTTTTTCCCAGTATTGATTATTTGGTACAAGTTATCGAAACAGCGGTGGAGTTAGTTGAGCCGGGGGGGCAAATCTTTCTGGGAGATATTCTGAGTTTGCCCTTGCTGGAAGCATTTCATACCTCAGTGCAG
>JAAHHL010000258.1 GCA_010672185.1 Caldora sp. SIO3E6
TGAATTTTCTGCCATAAGTCTGCTGCAATAAACCTTGATAGATGCCCTACATTCGTCGTTGCAATCACCACATTGGAAACGCCTAATGTCATAGCCTGAGCGATCAAAATCATATCACTGTCAATAGTTTTATCTCCTGCCGTAGGTTGCCCCTGCTGTCTAGCTTGCGCCCAAAGTTCAGCCGCTTGACGCATAGAAGCTGTTGTAATTGGTAGATATTCAAGAATTTGGGATAAATTGTCTAATCGAGCCAGACCTTTCTTTTTATTAGCTCGCAATAATTCACGACGAACTTCGTAATCTGCGATTTCTGGCACAATTACACGGTTTTCTGCTTTGAGATGAGATTGGAGCCATTGGTTGCAAGCAACACCTTGGGAAGAAAGCTTGGGATTGGTAATCAGCCCAATTGGACCTGTATCCAGCACAATGATATGATTTACCATGTAATCCCTTTCATCTCAAGCGGGAATAACTGGCGCTCAGAAAGCCGATCATTGTCTAGCACTTGGAGCAAATACTGACCTGTTTCCTGTTGCTCTTCAACGTCCCCATCGTCAATCCAAGACTGAAGTAGATCAACAGCTTTAGCCTGTTTTTGCTTGAGCAGGATTGAGTTTGTCAAAAGCTGTAGGGTTGTAGCCTCAACCGATAGTCCTTGCTGCTTGGCTTCCTGTAAAAGATACTGCTCCAATTCTGGGGGAAGTTCGAGAGTTAGGGTCATAGGTCTAGTAAAGTACTTATCGATATGGATCATAACCTGGAAGGAAGTAACAACCTGGATCAAGAGTTGGCTGACGTAGATGTATAGTTCTCACAAGAGTATTTATCTGAAGCAAGCTCAGCCAGGAGCATTTTCGCTATTGTATCTTGAGCTTGCTCTGACAATTTTGAAGCCTCAGCAAAAGCTTGCTTTAGGAGTTGAGTCATAGTTAAACTTTCTTAACTTTTATAGTAAAAGTTATATTATTGTACCTACCTCCTAGTTTATCCATAAGAAAAGAGAAGGCGAGCGCAGCCGAGATATTTAGTGAAATCTGAGCATCAATGAAACCTATCCAACCTTGGCACTGGCGAAAGCTCCCTCTTACTCAGCGTAGCGGCTCACAAGTTTTTGAGGCACTATTCCTCAATTCCGGAGGTAACATCAGTGATAATGGGAAAATACTGTGTGGGCAAAACCGTCAACCTATTGCTACTCTCCTAGAAAGTCCAGTTACACCAGATAGCACTAACTTAGCTCGATACTCAATTTGTGCAGGTTCTCCCCGCTACATTAAAACTCAACCTCGGTTATGGACACCACCTGTAGGAGAAATTCTTCCCTTCCTACGCCATCTGCTCAACGCTTACACCCAGCATGAAGCCGAATTGCTCTTACCTCCAGAATTACCCTTCACGGGTGGTTGGCTGGGATGGCTGGGATATGATTTAGCATGGGAGATTGAACAACTCCCTCACCTCAATGCTGATCCTCTCCCCTTTCCCATTGCTTACTGGTATGAGCCAGAATCCTTTGCTGTATTGGATCATCAACAGCAAATTTTGTGGTTAGCTACTACTGATGAGGCTCAGCTGGACTCTCTGGAAAGTCAGTTAGAGCAAGCTGAAGTCAAAAAAGAGACACTTAATCTGATTACCGCTGACCATACTAATTCTGCCACTCCCTTTTATCCCATGGCTCAGGAAGATTATCTACTGGCAGTGCAGCAAGCCAAAAAATACATTCAAGCTGGGGATATTTTTCAGGCAAATTTATCCTTGCGGTTTGAAGCCCATACTCTAGCTGATAGTTGGTCAATTTACCGCGCTTTACAGCAGATTAATCCTTCCCCTTTTGCTAGTTATTGGCAAACTCCTTGGGGGGCAATTGTTAGTTGCTCACCGGAAAGGCTAATTCAGTTATCAGGAAGACAAGTTCAAACTCGACCGATTGCCGGAACCCGAAAACGTGGCGCTACCCCTACCCAGGATGAGCAGTTAGCACAGGAGTTAATGGCTAACACTAAAGAAAGAGCAGAACATATAATGTTAGTTGACTTAGAACGTAATGATCTTGGTAGGGTTTGTGAATGGGGAACTGTAGAAGTTGATGAACTGCTCACTATTGAGCGCTACAGTCATGTGATACATTTAGTCAGTAACATTATTGGTACACTACACCCTCACTACGATGCCGTGGACTTAATTCGAGGAGTGTTTCCTGGAGGAACGATTACAGGTTGTCCTAAAGTTCGTTGTCTGGAAATTATTGAAGAATTAGAACCAGTAAGACGCAATTTATTTTACGGTTCTTGCGGTTATTTGGATTGGCGGGGAAACCTAGACTTAAATATTTTGATTCGCACCCTACTCTATACTGAGAGGAGGGATACTACAGCAGGGGCAATAGTTTGGGGACAAGTGGGTGCTGGCATTGTTGCAGATAGTGATCCCCACAAGGAATGGTTTGAATCTCTACAGAAAGCACAAGCTCAACTCAAGGCTTTGAATCTAGCAACAGGAAGCGAGAAGCCCGACTTCTTCAAGAAGTCGGGCTTCTGATACCAAATCCGGTTCTCACCAGCAGGGTAAAAATAATTCAAAGTCCCCCAATTTTGGGGAATTTAGGGGGCAAATGAATATCTTGTGTCTTAACCGGATTGGGTATGAAATCTCGCGATCGCAACAGTATGTTCAGCTAATGCCATCTGAGTCAAGTTTATAGGCTGGAGAAACTCTACTGCTAAAATTTTTCCAGGTTGTTCTATACTCAAACTTGATAGTAAGACCGGTACCAACTCACAAACCGTTCAATTCCTACCTCAATTGGTGTATTAGGTTTAAAGCCAACATCCCTGATTAACTCATCAATCTCTGCGTAGGTGACTGGTACATCTCCCGGTTGCATCGGTAAAAAGTTTTTGATGGCTTTCTGACCGAGACAATCTTCCAATACTTCAATGATTCGTGTCAGTTCTACCGGTTGATGATTACCAATATTGTAAATTTTGTAGGGAGCAGAGGCTTTTGACTCTTTTGGGGTATCTCCTGAATCTGAGGATTGAGGCTTCTTCGCCATCACTCGGATAATACCCTCAACGACATCATCAACATAGGTAAAATCCCGTTGCATGCGACCATAGTTAAACACCTTGATTGGCTCTCCCGCTAGGATAGCTTTGGTAAATAAAAACAAAGCCATGTCTGGACGATACCAGGGTCCATAGACAGTGAAGAAACGCAGGCCAGTTGTGGGGATGCCATACAGGTGACTATAGGTATAAGCCATCAATTCATTAGCTTTTTTGGTAGCAGCATACAAACTAATCGGATGATCTACATTATCTTGTACGGCAAAAGGAATTTTGGTATTGGCTCCATACACAGAACTAGAAGAAGCGAAGACTAAGTGTGACACAGAGGAGTGGCGGCAGCCTTCAAGGATATTTACAAAACCAACCAGGTTACTATCCACGTAGGCATGGGGATTCTGGAGGGAGTAGCGTACACCAGCTTGAGCTGCTAAATGAACAACCACCTCGAAGTACTCTTGGGCAAACAACATTGCTATGCCTTCCCTGTCTGCCAAATCTAGCTGATAAAAACTAAACTCTGGTTGCTCCACTAGTTGAGTGAGTCGGTCTTTTTTGAGAGAGACATCATAGTAAGGGCTGAGATTATCGAGCCCAACTACTGTTTCACCCTTTGCCAAGAGTTTTTGACTGAGGTGAAAACCAATGAAGCCTGCTGCACCAGTAACTAAAACTCTAGCCATAATTTTTCCTTTCTCTGCTTTGTAAAGCTTTAACCTAATAATAATTAACCATGCTCAATTTAATAAAAATTGCCTAAATATCAATAGTCTGAGTCTCTACAGAAAGCACAAGCTCAACTCAAGGCTTTGAATCTAGCAACAGGAAGCGAGAAGTCCGACTTATTGAAGAAGTCGGACTTCTGAAATCTCGCGATCGCAACCAGAGCAATTCAATTCTTGTAGAATCTTCGTATACCATTAGAAGTCTTATGATTAAAGGACAATTACAACTCAAACTGTACAGCTTTGGTGAATTGTTGATAATATCATTAGTTAAGTTTATTTTCTGTACAAGGAAATAAGACTTCTGTGGCTTTGAATCCAAAATATTGTATATTTCTGTTAAGAACTATTGCTATTGCTCTCAATAATTTTTATATTGGTACAATAATGTAGAATAAAAACTGTGTAAAGTAACGATGAGTAATCATTATACAAAAAATACTCTTGTTTTTTTATACAGTTAACCATCCCAAGCATCTACAAGGGTATCTATATTTAAAAGATTGGGCAATTCTACTGAAAGCAATTAATTTTTTGTTTTGTTCCTCTAATTAAATATGGTATTAAAAGGGTAATGCTACTTAGTATTAATTGCACAGATTCAGATGGGGTATTATAGCACTACACAGTTACGTTAGGAAACTTGCTTACTTGGTCTTTTGGGTAAGTTACGTAAAAATTATCAATTGTTGATGTTGAACGTATTTCCAAGGTTATTATGGAAATAAAAAATTTCATTCTTTTAACTTGCATGTAACTTATTTAACAGCGCCATATTGACCTTTGTAACTTAGGACGTCGCTCATCCACAACTAATCAAGCTTTATTGGATATGGCAGAAGGGAAGAAAGAAGGTTGCAAGGTAGAAGGATATGATAAGTGTTTAGCCGGACATGATATTAGACATCAAGTCATTATGGGAGAGGGAATAAATTACGTCCGGTATCGTATTTGGCCTCAAGGTAAAACAGAAGCGAATAGGTGGCTGTGTGAGGATAATAATACTCATCTAGATCCAAAACTTCCAGAATAACCAAAGCTTCTTGCGGACTCTTCCAATATTGGGGGTTGTCAACAGAGTGGTCAAATATTCACTTACGGATGCTTGATATTGATGTCAAGACGCTTGATTTGAGAAGAAAAAGGAATTTAATGGGAGTGTTGAGCAAAGTACGAGACTGGACTCAACAAAAGATAAAAAATTTTAGATGATGAGATTTGTAAGAATGTAGGGCGAATAATTTGGTCAATAATTTCTAGCTATCTAGAGAAAATTTTAATCATATATTTTTCTAATTTAACAATTAAATTAGTGTGACGTCACTTTACATTCTTGCTTGACGTTTAATTGTTATATTAATTATAATTAATATTGTTGGATTTTGTATGTTGTAAATTTACTGTTATTTATGGAATTTACAGTAAATTTGCGAAAAATTTTAATTGTCATCATAAAAGAAGAGAAGTACAAGATGATCGAAGATTTTGCCCTAATTATTGGCGGTATGAAGTGTGGTACAACTAGTTTATTTAATTACTTAGTTCAACATCCACAAATTTCAGGTTGTATTCATAAAGAGCCATGTTTTTTTTCAGTTCATAAAAATTGGAATCAGGGGTTTGAATGGTATCAAAAACTTTGGGAATGGGATAAAAATCATCATCAAGTTGCCCTTGAATCTTCAACTAGTTATACCAGAATTCCTGCTTACCTAAATGCCGCAGAGAAAATTGCTCAAACAAAAGCAAATTTTAAATTTATTTATATTATGAGAGATCCTATTAAAAGAATAGAGTCTCATTATAATTTTAGCTTGGCGTTAGGACATCCAGAAACTTATCAACCAATTTCTATGGGAATTGATCAACGATTAATAGATACTTCAAAATATGCAAAACAAATTAGGGAGTATTACAATCGTTTTTCATCCAATGATATTTTGTTACTACAATTTGAAGATTTGAAAGATAATCGCTTAACTCTGATCAATCAAATTATTAAGTTTCTTAATTTGGATCCTTATAATCATTTTCAAGATATTGATAATGTTCATAATATGACTAAAGGTATGATAGGCTATGATCCCATTTGGCGTTCACTGAGACGTATCAAAATATTATATTCTGTAGCTCAACTAATACCAACTAATCAAAAAGACAATCTTCATAGTATCTTTGGGAAAAAAGTGAAAGGTGATTTTAAGTTATCTGCTGAACAAAAAGAGCAGATAATGAATGAACTGCGTGAAGATTTAAAAGAGTTGAAGTTTGAGTATGGAGTTGATGTATCAAAGTGGAACCTGCAAATATAAAACAAACAATTGTAGCTCCCTGAAATGATTTAAAATAATCTCCCAAATTCTTACTTAGCAAGAATTTGGGAGATTACATGAGGTAATTTACTTTTTATTTTACTAAAAACGTCCAATCTTACTACTATTGCCTATTGTCTATCTCCACAAGTCAATTTTCGACAGGCGTGCAATATCTTATACCAAATCCGGTTGAGGGAGTGCGTAAACAAATTTCTCGTCATGGTCTACGTATAGATATTGCCATTGGATTGTACACGCTTTCTCTGAACAGGATTTGGTATTAGCCCTTAAACCTTCATTTCTTTCGACCTACCATTACCAATAATTGCTGCATCTGTTCTCGATTAATTAGCCAGCTTGCTAACAAGTAAACTATGCCCCCTGTAGGTATCAAAATAGCTAACAACCAAGCATGAACTAGGCTAGTAGGCAACAAAAACTTAACCCCCATAATTACTCCTAGCATAAGCAAGCTAGCAACAAGAGGACGCCAAACTACTACAACCAATTCAAATACCTTTAAATGGATGAAACTAAAAGGAATGGCAAAGCAGGGATAAGCTAGAATAAAAACTGAGATTGCGTAGGCTGCAGCAACCCCAATGATTCCCCATTGTAAACCAATAACAAAAGCAATTAATACTATTATTCCTTCTCCTAGACCCCAACGAAGTATCCAATCTGTACGACCTTTAGCTCGATAAATTGCGCCGACTGTTGTTTCTAAAGATTGCACCATACCTACAGGAGAAAGAATCATCAGTAGCAAAACAACACTCTGCCACTGTGGACCAAATACTGTTAAAATAAATGGCTCAGCTAGAGCCCACAGACCAATCATCATTGGAAAAGTGATTAGAGAAATCATACCGATAACTTTGAGATAGGCAGATCTAAATTTTTTGTCATCATCTTGTATTTGAGAAAATACAGGAAACATGACTCGACTAATCACGGTAGAAATATGTTCCAAGGGGTAAAGCATGAGGCGATATGCAAGGGTATAGTATCCCAGTGCTTCGCTACCTAAAAATTTTCCAATCAGCAAATAATCTACATTTCTATTGAAATAGTTTAAGATATTAAATCCTGTTAAATTTAAACTGAAACTAGCAACTTCTTTTACCTCACTCCAACAAAAAATCATTTTGGGCTTCCAGTGAGTAGCTACCAAAAGTAAGACTGTTGTCACCGTCATTACCGTTATTATTTGGTAAACTAGGCTCCACACCCCAAACTCTAGCAGTGCTGCTCCAATACCAACAATAGAACCAAGTACAATAGCACTCAGCTCTATTTTAGCTAATTTATTGAAGGCTAAATCTCGCTCTAAAATAGCCTTTTGTAAAATACTAATACCGGAAATAACAAAAGTTAAAGAAAGAACTCTAAGTACTGGTATGAGCCTAGGTTCTTCGTAAAAGATAGCAGCAAATGGTGACAATATAAAAAGAATCACCATTCCTAAAAGTCCAAAAAATACGTTGATCCAAAAAAGACTATGGAGCAGTTCGTCGGAAATATGTTTCCGCTGGATTACCGCTGCCGAAGTGCCCAAGTCTTTAAACAAATCGATAAATCTGATGACAATAGTTGCCATACCCAATAAGCCAAAATCTGATGGTGAAAGCAGGTTTGCAAGAATAGCGGTAGTGACAAACTGCATTACCTGTCGTCCAATTTGGGAAACTAAAGACCATTTGACACTAGTAGTGGCAGCTTGTTTAAGGGACATTACAAATTCTTCTAGAGGACTAAATATCGATTTGAGATATGTGGGTTAGGAAGTTTCTAAGCAGGCAGTGGAGGAGGATTGAATGGAAAGTCAAAACCCACTTTGCTTGTCAATCCCTGAGGTACAACCTATAGAATGATTTAGCAGCTGATCAATTTGCTGATTGATAGTTGCCAGATGAAAACGCTGACTAGCCTGAATCTGTGATTCTTTAGCGATAGTTGCAGCATACTTTGGCTGCTTATAACAAGTGGTAATAATTTCTGCGAGTTGCTGAGGATTGTTAGGCGTAACCAACCAACCAGTTTTACCTA
>JAAHHL010000259.1 GCA_010672185.1 Caldora sp. SIO3E6
AAGGCAATTTCTCTTTGTTTATCCTGTGTTGCCATAACTGGTATGTTGTTTCTGTTATCCATTATCCAGGTTAATTTAGCACAGGAATAATAGTTCTGATATCATGTCCGCCTAAACAGTTATCATATCCTTCTACCTTGCAACTTTCTTCCTTACCTTCTGCCCTCTGCCCTGGAGCCTTCTGCCTTGTTTTCACCAAAGTGTAAGTATTCAAACAGACATGATATGAGTTTCTAATGTTTAATCAACTCCATTGACCAACCTGGTGGATTAATGGGAATTATTACTTTAGCACCAGTGGGTGATGCTGCCAATTGGTTGGCATAGTCTGGGAAATTCAGGTCACTAAAAGCCGGATGACGCCAATCTAGAGTAATACCAATCAACAAGC
The DNA here is from genome assembly GCA_010672185.1 of Caldora sp. SIO3E6. Taxonomy (GTDB): domain Bacteria; phylum Cyanobacteriota; class Cyanobacteriia; order Cyanobacteriales; family Coleofasciculaceae; genus Caldora. The sequence goes on from JAAHHL010000259.1 coordinate 392, forward strand.
TAGCCAAAGCCATGGTGGCAGCTAGCCTTAGCTTACGAGGATTTTGCCTACTTATCAGCCAAACTATTGTGGAGAGGAAGGCAATCATTGGTATGAAATAGTAACGTTGACCGATTGTCGGTGACTTCATCGCTTCCCAGATAGGAAGAGGATCTGCTGCTCTGATTGCTTGTACTGCCAAGGCTGTGCTCAAGTTGAACATACCAAAGACGATCAAGAGCCGCAACTCAAGAGGGCCTTTAAATAAGGCATAGCAGAGAGCTAGAATACCTGCGATCGCTATTGGTAGAAAAAGTAAGCTATTCCACAGGTAAGATTGAGCTATCCCGGCATAGCCGTTTTTGCCAACCAAGGCTCCCAAAAAAACTTGACCAGCAAGAATTTTAGTAAGGGACTCCAAGGCTGTGCCTAAAGGTATAGGTACTCTCTCAAGGGTAGAACGACTGCTCGTAATAATAGTTATGCCTTGAAGTAGAATACCCATACTCAGTCCCGAAAGGAGAAATAATGACCATCTTTCACGACGCAGCCACCAGCGGATAGCAGTAAGAGGAGCCAAAAATAGACAAAAGGGGCCACTCACCGCCAACAATAAAATTACCCCCAAATCAAAGCAACGCCAAGCTAGATCAGGACTTGGTGTTGCTGCTACCACCAAATAGGCTAATATCGCCAAATGCCACTGAGTATTAGAAAGATTGGCATGGATTTCAGCAGAGTTAGGAAAAGCTAGGTATAAAAATGCTAAAAATAGCCGAGTGTGTCGGTGGGGTATTAGTACTGAAAAACGAGAGGATGTAATTAATGTAGCTGGTAAGATTTGAATGACGATAGCAATCAAATTAGACACCAGAGGAGCCCAGAGAAAAGGAACAATTTGGCACACAGCCCCTCCCAATCTTTGAATAGTAGTTAGATAACCAGCGTAAGGCAAAAACAGGGAAGGTATTGCTCCCAAATTATAAGCATCAGCATACCAAACTCTACCATCTTCCGCATAAAACTGAGCATTGAAAACTACATCTGGTCTTCGAGAAACCACTATTGCCACAGCAATAAACAAAATAAGGCAGCGTAGTTGCCAGGTCATATCTGGCTTGCGCTTGACTTGGTTGCTGTGTTCTGGTATGTTCAAGTTCACTTTTAGTTAATTAGAGCTAATCTAACTCATTGTAGTAAGTAAATTTATGCAGAAAAACAAATTGTTTTTTGCTAAAGGTAAGTTCCTGCTGTTCATGGCATACCTCATTCCAGTTATTTTACTTATATGGTTTGTCACTAATTTTAGTGTTACGGTTCCCATTTGGGATGAATGGTCAATAGTTCCTCTTTTTGAAAAAATTTCTCTTGGTCAAGGAACTTTTGGTGACTTTTTTGTTCAACACAATGAACATCGCATAATTTCTTCTAAGATCATAATTGTCATTTTAGCATTTATCTCTCGCTGGAATATAAACTATGAATTATCCCTCAATATTTTATTGTCAACTATTAATTTTTATGCTATTTATCAACTTTACCTACTTACCAGAAGTCAGCACAAAAAATGGCTAGAACATATAGCCAATATAATAACTTGCTTCACAATTTTCTCTTGGTCTCAGTTTGAAATTTGGTTATCTGGTCTTGGAATTGTCTGGTTTTTAACCAATACTTGTGTGCTACTCGCTATTCTCACTATTGCTGCAAATTACGATAAACTGACAACGACGAACAAGCTTACTGTTGCTGCTACATGGTGTTTTATTGCTAGCTTTTCTGCTGCTCACGGTTTGCTATCTTGGCTAGCCTTATTACCTTCAGTAATAAGTATTTCAGGAAACCTAGGACAAAAAACCAGAAGATTGAGTCTCTGGATAGGACTTTGGGTAAGTTCAATCATTATTTATGGTATTGGCTACAACAACACCGGTAACTATCATTACTCTCTATTGTTAGAGAAACCATTATTTGTCCTAGGCTATTTCTTCACACTCTTGGGTGCCCCTTTAGCAAGTGGCTCTCTTGAATCGCTATTTATCGGATTAACTTGCTGCCTCAATTTTGCCTTCTTTGCTGTCTATGGCTTAAGAAATTTAAAATCCGAGTTTACCCAGAAAGCTATACCCTGGTTATCCCTAGGTTTATATCCCTTGCTATTTGCTGGGATAATTACTATCGGTAGAGGTTTGCCAACGATTCATATGGCAGAAGGATTATTAAGTCTGAAATTTGCAGCGGTTACCTCAAGATATATATCAATCTCTGGCTTATTAATCATTGCTTTATTGCAGATGTGGCAACTATTTATCTCCCGAAATCTTACAGAAAGCCTACCTCAACCAAAAATTCCGTGGCAAAAAAAATTTTTGATTTACTTATTGGCTGGGATAATTTCCTATTTAACCATGGTCAAATCTTTATATGCTCTGCCTCATGCCAAACACAATCAGTTACATAGGCAAAATGTTAAAACTTGCTTAGAGGTAGTCCACTTTATCGAAGTTTCTGCACCACCAAGTGGTTGCTTGTGGGAGCTTTACCCATCAGCGTCGAAAGTCAAGCAATATGTAGCAGCATTGGAGCAAATAGAATTTAGAAACTTTCCCAAAAACCTAGAGTTCTTAGTAGCACCGACACAAATTTACGGTGCGATGGAAACTCCTAAGTTAACTGATGACTTTACAATCAATAAAAGTGAAAACAAAAACATACTCTTTTCTGGATGGGCGGTAATACCGAACCAAGTAGAGCTACCAAAATTAGTCTTGCTCTCTTATCAAGGACAAAAATCTTTCTTTACAACTTCTTATGTCGCATTCCCTCGTCCTGATATTGCTAAAACTCTTAACTCTGCACAGTATACCTTGTCCGGTTGGTCAGTAGATTACCCAACTGAGTCGATGCCTCTAGGAGAACAGATAATTCAAGCTTGGGTATACGATAAGCAAGGAGAGCAATTTGTCAAATTGCAAGGAGACATAAAAGTGCTGGTAGAAGAGTAGGTGTTAGGTGTTAGGTTTTAGGTTTTAGGTTTTAGGTTTTAGGTTTTAGGTGGTAAATGTTAATTCCCCAATTCCCAATTCCCAATTCTCAATTCCCAATTCCCAATTCCCAATTCCCAATTCCCAATTCCCAATTCCCAATTCCCAATTCCCAATTCCCAATTCCCAATTTCCCAAATGAACAAAAACCTTAAATTACTGAAGTTAGGTCTATACTACATCACTATCACAGTGTTAGTAGTATATATTTTTATCCTCTTTCTGCCCCTACCTTGGGGGCTTGGAGTAGGTTTAGATGCGTCTTGGAATTATGGTATCAGCCGTGCAGCAGCAGATAAACTGATATTTGGACGAGATATTATCTTCACTTATGGTCCATTTGGCTACTTAGTTCAAGGAGCTGCCTTAGAGGAAAATTTTTTCGCGATCGCCTGGTTTCGGATTGGAGCACATTTGGCTTGTTTAGGAGTGACAGTTGCCAAGCTATGGCAGTTAAAAACTAACTTACAAAAGCTGGCTCTAGTAATTAGTGTCTTGTTTACCTACTTGATCAACTTTACTACCGACTACCGAATCATCTTTACCTTTTTAATTCTCCTCTCTTGGGATAACATCCTAAACAATAAATCAATTAGATGGTGGTCTTTAGGACTTGGTGCAATAGCAGGCTTTTGCTTACTTACCAAATTTACCGTAGGAATTGCGACTGTAGGAGCACTGATTTTACTGTTATTGGGTAATCTTTACAATTCCCTGCGCTCCCAATCTAATGTCGAACTCAGTATTCTGGCTTTAGTTGATGCCATCATCGCCTCGACATCTGTAGCTTTCTTATTTCTCCATCCGGCTCCTATTTTAAGTTTACATAAATTATTAATTTGTGCTGCTTTGGCTGGTGTTTTTGGCGCTACTACTTGGCTGATCAAGCGCCGACAGAACCAAAAGGAACTCTCCCCAAAAGAGACAACTTATACTAGTAAATTCAAGAACTGGACGAGACAACTTTTTGGTTGGCAGGGATTTTATTGGGTATACAGCTTATCCTTATTCATCACAGTTTTAGCTTCAAAGCCTTCCCTCTTAGCTTTTATCACAACCTCTCTCGAAGTATCATCTGGCTATTCTAGTGCGATGAGTGCAATTAAATCTCCCTGGGAAGTCAGATGTGCTCTGGTTGGAGTTGTAGTTGTACTAGCACTTTTGAGAGTTTTGGCGCGTGAAAACTCTTTAGGATTTTCTTTAAGTCTAGCCTTCCTACTCTGGCTGACATTTAAACATGGATTTGTTCGCCAAGATGGTCATGTCCTGATTTTTATTTTCTCCCTACCTCTGATTGTTTCCCTAATTATTGCTAAAGCTCGAAGTATGCGGCTAGCAAAATTTTCTTACCTAGTACATGCCTATGCTGTAGCCATGATCATGGTTTACTGTTTCATTCCCAATCCCTTTGGGCAGCCATTGAAACTCAATCACATTTTTAAGGTTCTTAACCCCAAACCTGCTGCTTTTATGAGTAAGGCTTCCTTGTTACTGAACTTAAATCAAGTTCATGAACGGACAACTGCTGCCAGTCTCAAAAATCTGGCTGCGGTTAAGTTACCTGATAACGTCATACCTCTCTTACAAGATAAACAAATAGACATTGTACCAGTAGAGATATCCATAGTAGCAGCCAATAATCTCAACTGGAAACCTAGACCAATATTTCAATCCTATGTAGCCTTTAAGACTTCCCTTGACAAGGCTAACTTGAACAGTTTAGTAGCTCAGCCAAGAGATTACCTCCTTTACCAGTTTCTTACCATTGATGGCAGGCATCCTTTCTTCGATGAACCAGCTACTTTCTTCCATATTATGTGTAATTATCAATTGTCTCCTGCTGTGCCTGGATTTGTGAAAGATGCCCCCCCGACACTTGCCCAATTAATGATTCTGGAACCACGCCAGTCGAATATTTGTCCCACTAGCTTGCCTGAGGAAGCGTTGACTATTCCTTGGGAAGCTACTCAAGTTTTAGCAACCAATGATGATTCTATAGTCCGTGCAGCAATTAAAATCAAATATTCTCTTTTTGGTAAGATCTATAAAACTTTATTCCGGAGTCCACCGGTATCCATGACGGTTACTTATGAAGATGGTTCTGCACTGGGATACCGAATTATTCCTGAAAATGCTGACAATGGAATTGTGATTAGCCATCTTCCCAGAGATGCCAATGAATTCTTGCCTTTCTTTCAAGCTCTAGACTCTGTTAATGGTCAGTTAACTGGTAAGGTTAAATCAGTTAGCTTTTCTAATCAGAACTCTCTATTATACTCTTCCAAGATCGAGTTAAATTTTACCTCTTATAACCTGCTAAGCTAAAATATCGCCGACTTGAGAACCCCGACTTCTTAAAGAAGTCGGGGTTCTGGTAATTTAGGTAAATTTGTCTAGGTGTCTCACACTCCCCACACCCCCTAAACTTCCATTTATGCATATCTTGCATCAAATTAAATTTTTTGCTGCATTTGAGGTTGTCCAATTGGTAAATTTTTGGGAATCCTTGAGATAGGGAAGAACACTTGGAAAAGAACCCCGACTATGGGAAAAAACCCCGACTTCTTAAAGAAGTCGGGGTTCTGGGAGGGTTCTGGAAGTATCCTTGAACAGCAAACAATAAATAAACTTATGTTAACTACACTAGAACAAGCTCATGTCGCTGCACAGCAAGAAAATTGGTCATTACTCAATCAACATCTGCAACAACTCCCTCTGAGCAAAAGAAGTAAGGATTCACCATCCTTGGGAGAGCCAGATTGTCAACAAGCGCTACATCTGGCTTTGCAAGTAATTGAAGCAGGGGACTTTCAAGAAAAATGGGATGCAGCCAAAGTTTTTCCCAAACTGGGGAAACGCTCGATCGCGCCTTTGATTGCTATCGTGGAAAACGAAGCAGCAGATCTTGATGTACGTTGGTTTGCCAGTCGTATTCTCGGAGAGTTTGATGATCCACTAGTAGTAATTTCTTTAGTGGAACTCCTCCAATCCGCTGAAGATGAAGATTTAGCTAAAATAGCAGCCCAGGCTTTGAGCAATATTGGTAGTTCGGCAATTACCGCTTTGAGTAGTTTACTAGAAGAAGAAGAGTCAAGATATTTAGCAGTACAAGCTTTAGCTCATATCCGACGCCCAGAAACGATCGCGCCTCTACTAACGGTAGTTCATGACCCGTTACCTAGTATACGCTCTACTGCTATCGAAGCCTTAATTAGCTTTCGCGATCGCAGAATTTTGCCAGTACTTTTAGAAGCGTTGCAAGATCCTGCGGCAGCGGTGAGGAAGGAAGCAGTGATTGGCTTGGGTTTACGAGGACGCACTTTACCAGAATCAGAGGTGGTGAACTACCTCAAGCCCCTACTATATGACTTTAACCCCGAAGTTTGTCAACAAGCAGCTATTGCCTTGGGGCGCTTGGGTTCAGATAAGGCTGCTGAAGCTCTATTTCCAGTAATCAAGTCCCCAGCAACACCGATTTTACTAAAAATCGAGTTTGTGCGTGCTTTAAGTTGGGTGCAAACACCTGTAGCCTTGGAATATTTGCAGCAAGCACTGACTTGGACTCCCCCAGAAGTTTGTCAGGAAATCATCACTGTACTTGGGCGTGTCGAGTTAGCACAGTTGAAATCCCAAGCCACTCAAATTCTGATTGAGTTTTTTGCTAGTACACAATTTGATGTAGGGGCATTTGCGCAGCATGGTGCTTTAGCAGCAAAGCATTTGGGTGATAATTCATCTACGAAGCCCAAGGTATACAGTCCAAATGCTTTGCCCTCCGACAGTTTGAGAATAGACCCTAGTTTCAAACTCGCTCTAGCAATGTCTTTAGGGCAATTGGGAGAAGCTAAAGCCTTAGAAGCTTTGATTAAGCTGTTAGAAGATCCAGATTTGACTGTGAGATTACATGCGATCGCCGCCCTCAAAAACATCCCCGGTGCCCATACCAGATTACAGCAGTACGAGGCAGACGAAAACTTAGCCCCTATGCTAAAGCAAGGAATCGCGATCGCTCTAGCAGAGTGGAGCCATAGGCATTAGGTGTTAGGTGTTAGGTGTTAGGTGTTAGGTGTGAGGATAACTTGCAAATAAAGAATTACATTTATTCATTTTCTACATAGAGCCAATTATTTTTGTATCATCTGATGCAAAAAAAAAATCCACCTAAAGGCATGTTGATAACGCACAATAAAAACCATCCTAGAGCATACAATGCTTAGGGATATTTCCTACGGCTTAGCCGGACAGCAATTATTTTAGGTGTGAGAGACTAACTTGAAAATGTCAAAAATTTCGTGGATGTCCTTACTGAATTTCCCTGCAATTGTTGGGGCAACCCTGTTGCTTGCCTCCTCCGCAATGGCAACCAAATCGACGGTAACTCCTGCTGCAACTACCACAGCAACCATCGAAGAGATGCCGGGAGAAGTAGCGGACATCCCGACACCAGAAAAGAGCCCAGCCTCAGATTTACTAACCCAAGCAGTAGATACTACAGAGACTAGTATCCCTTCCTCAGAGTCAACAAATCTTGACGGCTCTGAGGTAACCCCAGAAAGCGATTACCTCGAACAAATTACCAATGTTTCCGAGTTCGATGACTTAGAAAGCGTCCTGAATGAGTCCAATGAACTAGAAACTGAGACTAACTCCCTTGGTCAAGTTACCAGTGTCACCGAGTTAATCGACGTTTCTCCAGGAGATTGGGCTTACGACGCTCCCGTAGAGCGTCGTAAGA
>JAAHHL010000026.1 GCA_010672185.1 Caldora sp. SIO3E6
TATCTGTTTGTTACCCTTGATGATACCTTTAAACTAGTAGAAGATTGGGATATTGTGCCCTTCCGGCAAGAGGGACTTGAAGCAGCTGAGCGCTGGGTACTAGAGCGGCAAGAAGTTACTGGAGACTGGGGTGGTATTATCCCAGCGATGCTTAACTCCCTGTTAGCACTGCGTTCCCTCGACTATGATGTAGCAGACCCGGTGGTTGCCAGGGGACTCAAGGCAGTAGATAATTTTGCCATTGAAACTGCAGAAACTTACACCATTCAACCCTGTATTTCCCCGGTTTGGGATACTGCCTGGGTAATACGAGCCCTAGTTGATTCTGGCATAGCTCCTGATCATCCTGCCTTAGTGCAAGCTGGGGAATGGCTATTGAACAAGCAAATTCTGAGCTACGGCGATTGGGCAATGAAAAATCGGCAGGGAAAACCAGGGGGATGGGCATTTGAGTTTGAAAATCGCTTCTATCCAGACTTAGATGATTCTGCGGTAGTAGTTATGGCTTTGGATGCAGTACGATTGCCTCAGGAAGATCAAAAACGAGCAGTGATGGCTCGTGGGGTGGCTTGGATGGCTTCCATGCAGTGCCAAGAAGGTGGTTGGGCAGCTTTTGATATTAATAACGATGCAGACTGGCTCAACTATTTGCCCTATGCTGACTTGAAAGCGATGATTGACCCCAATACCGCTGATGTCACTGCTCGTGTGTTAGAAATGCTAGGTTCCTGTAACCTATCTATAGACCAAAGTAAGCTAGAGCGATCGCTTACTTATTTGCTGGAAGAACAAGAAGACGATGGCAGTTGGTTTGGTCGGTGGGGAGTTAACTATATCTATGGTACTAGTGGTGCGCTTTCAGCTTTATCGGTAATTACTCCCCAAAAGCACCGCCTCAGTATCCAAAAGGGAGCTAGTTGGCTCGTTAGCTGTCAAAATACCGATGGTGGTTGGGGTGAAACTTGTCGCAGCTACGATGATCCTACTTTGAAAGGACAAGGAGATAGTACTGCTTCTCAGACTGCTTGGGCTCTCATCGGTTTAATGGCAGCAGGGGAAGCGACGGGTAGTTGGGCAACGGAAGCCATTAACCGAGGTATCAACTACTTAGTAACAACTCAGCTCCCTGATGGTAGTTGGCAGGAAGACTATTTTACAGGAACTGGTTTTCCTAGTCATTTCTATTTGAAGTACCATTTTTATCAACAGTACTTTCCATTGATCGCTTTGGGTCGTTTTAGCCGAACTTGATCTAAGATATGTGTTGTGGCCTTAAGAGTCACAAAAAAACCTAACACCTAATACCTACCACTTAATTCACCGATGGTGCTAAGGGGTAGGTGTTTTTTTGAGGAGGGGCAAAAAAATCGCTGAATCGCTTTTTCTACAAGAGTTTGACTCAGATCTTGCACCTGATGTTGAAAACCGGATTTTGAGCAAAATTACAACGAATTCAATAGGGTTTCAGCTTCTCAAAATCCGGTTTTTTTGATTTTTCGGGCTTGGTGCAAGATCTCAGTTTGAGGTGTTTTGCTGAAAATTTGGGTTAGCGCTTTTGCTGAAATGCTTATGGTGACTGGATTTAAGGGTATTTTAAAAATAAGGGGATTGATTAACCAGGGGCTGAAATGCTATATTTTAATTGGTTAGCGCCATTGAACCTTGAAAACTCTATACAGCAAAAGCTCCAGGAGCCCGCAGTTACAATTACCTCAAATCCCTATCAGGGATTGAAACCTAAAAGGTGAAGAAGAGCGTCAATCAATCCTAAGTTACAATTACCTCAAATCCCTATCAGGGATTGAAACGGATTTTGAGTGTTGGATTGGAGTGTTGGATGTTGTTACAATTACCTCAAATCCCTATCAGGGATTGAAACGATAACTCCCACGGGCTGTTCCCAGATTGCGTACCGTTACAATTACCTCAAATCCCTATCAGGGATTGAAACCAGGGAAAGCTTTAGCAAGTACGGTAGAGTCCATCTGTTACAATTACCTCAAATCCCTATCAGGGATTGAAACAGCTGATTGATAACTGCTGAGACTTTCGCCGCTTGTTACAATTACCTCAAATCCCTATCAGGGATTGAAACAGGAGAGGATAATTCGTCGAGCGATCGCATCCACGTTGAACCCTTCTGGGAGGTACAATTCGAGAGAACATCCTACGGTTTTCGTCCCGGCAGAGGAGTACATGACGCGATTGAGAGAGTACACTCAATGTCAAGAGCCAACTCAACCAAATGTTAGGTAGTGGATGCGGATATTAAGGGTTGCTTCGATAATATTGCACATAAACCACTACTTCAAGCCCTCGGAAACTTCCCTGCTAGAAAGTTAGTTCAACAGTGGCTCACAGCAGGATATGTGGATAAAGGCGTGTTTTACGATACAGAAACTGGTATACCAACCATAATACCAGGTTAGGGCGCAAAGTTCTAATTAAGCGAGAGTAAAAAAATCCTTGCAAGAAATACGGTCTAAGATTAGACAAATTTGGCTAGAGAACAAAAGCAGCAATGTCAATTATTTGATAGGTAAACTCAACCCGATTATTCGCGGGATAGCCGGATGCTTGGTAACTTGCTTGTCCGGTTAGTCGGGGGGAAGGGGATAGTCATTGGTGTCAACTTAAGCCACAACCATTGCCAATTGATGCTTTCGAGATGTTCTACTTTCTCTCTTAGCGGGTGGCGTTACCCTACCTGATTAACAGTAAAAAAAGCCAGCGACAGGAGCATTCTCTTGCTCCTCAGCTCCTCAGCTCCTCCGCTTCCTCAGCTTCCTCAGCTCCCTCAGCTCCTTCAACGATGGGACGTTTTTTTATTTGGAAGTCCCTAAGGCGAGTGTTGGGTTTCGCGATCGCTCTACCAACCCACAGTTTGAGTTGTGTCACGATACCGGTTGCAATTGGGATGATTTTTTGTGTATATTATTAATAATGGGATAGTTGTGCGCATATAAACTATATTTCCTCATCACCTCACCTCACAAAAGCTGATATATATGACTCAATACCCTGTGACAGTTACCTATTCCCTGGAAGAGATTTTAGGACAAATCAGTAAGAAGCTTGATCGCCAGGATGAGAAGTTTGAAAGCTTCCGAAACGATGTTGACGACAAGTTTGACAACCTCCAGCGAGATAAGGGAGACAAGGGAGACAAGGGAGACAAGGGAGACAAGGGAGACAAGGGGGACAAGGGGGACAAGGGGGACAAGGGAGACAAGGGAGATAAGGGGGACAAGGGAGACAAGGGAGACAAGGGAGACAAGGGGGACAAGGGAGATATTTATGCTCACCAATTCCCAATTCCCAATTCCCAATTCCCANCCTCAGATGGGTAGTAATACCATCGGCACCAGCCAATTCTGCCAATACCGCTGCCGCCACCGGATCTGGTTCAACCGTGCGCCGCGCCTGCCGAATTGTGGCAATGTGGTCGATATTAACGCCAAGAGTCAGCAATTGCGTTCTTCTCCTGAATAAGCACAAGTCTTCACCAAATCTATGGTAATTTGTTGTTTGTCATTTGTCATTTGTTGTTTGTTGTTTGTTGTTTGTTGTTTGTTGTTTGGGAATTGGAATTAGTGAGTTTACATATCTCCCTCATCTTCCTTGTCTCCCTTGTCTCCCTCATCTTCCTTGTCTCCCTCATCTTCCTTGTCTCCCTCATCTTTCTTGTCTCCCTCATCTTTCTTGTCTCCCTTGTCTCCCTCATCTTCCTTGTCTCCCTTGCCTCCCTCATCTTCATCTCCCCGCGTCTCCGCGTCCCCGCGTCCCCGCGTCTCTTCTATCTCTCTTGTCTCCACCTCCCCGCGTCTCCGAGTCTCCCTTGTCTCCTCAGCTTGGGCGACTTGACGATAGGTATCTAAAACGGAGGCAATGGCTTGTGTTCGTCGCAGCTGATCTCGGTATACACATTGCCATTCAGTTATAGGCTGTTTTTCTCTAGCGCAAATTCCTAAGAGTCCTGTAGCTTGGTTCTCACCTTGTTGAAAATCAATCTCCTGATACTCGTTAAGGTAAAAAGATGCAGTTCTAGCCCAAGCGATCGCTTCTACCCCAGTTTGACCTGTCAGGCTTGCCAAAATCAAGGCTTCAGGAAATCTGCGAGAATGGATAACGTTCGCTTGGTTGTAAAGGTCGGCAGTATTCAGCAAGAATTCTATATTTTTACTAGGATCAATCCCTGCTGCTTGTAAATCTGCAAGATGGGTAGGTATTTGAGCTATAGAGCGCTGGGAACACAACTTTTCAGCAACAGCTAGATTGCCTCCACTACGCCCTTGGTCACTACAAGGTCCATAATTAGTTACGACCTCTCCCCAAGATAAGTTACCTGGATCAGTATGTCCAAAGTAGAGTGCTGTTTTCTCTACATAGAGATTGCCGTCGTCAATAAATAAGCGATAATTTCCCTCAGCTACGCCAATTGCTACCATTCCGAGAGAAACAGGGGTGGCAAAAAGGGCAGAATAGGGATCTAGGTTGGCTTCTTCCTCTAAACTAGTAGATATAACTTCTTGATTAGCTTCAGATGGTAGTTCTTGAGAAGTATCCTCTGGAGTGTCATCTGCTTCAGCAACTGGTTCTAGAGGGCAGGAGTCAGGAGCCGATGGAAGGCAGGATGCTTTAATATTTGTCTTATCTGCCTTTTGTCCATTGTTAATTGCTGGTTTATTTTCATCTTGTTGCTCTGGAGGGTCGGCTATTTCCTTGTCTTTCTCCTTAGCATCCGGTTTAGAGAGAGCACTGAGTTGCTTCCTTAGTTGTGGGGAAACTTCCTTAGGAGTATTGGATTGGGAAACTTTCTTGGGAGTAGTGGTAGGTGAGACAGAAGCTAGTGGTGGGGAGGTTTCCTGGGAAGTATCAGTAGATGGCGCAGAAAACTGTCGAGAGCGTTTCTGAGAATTACGAGGAGATGCTCGATAAAATCGCTGCCTTGGGGTAGGAGTTTCTATTTTAGGAATAGGAGGCAGGGTTAGTAGTGGTGGTTTTTCTAGGGCAGGAAGATCCTGTGGTGTAATTGAGGGTAGGGTCGGTAGTGGTGTTGCTGCTGTTGGGATATTCTCTTGAGTAGAAGACTCCGATGGGAATAGAGGTACTGAGATATCTTCTGGAATAATAGAAGAGTCCAATTGGTAAAGTAAGTCTGTTTGAGTTTTAGCTTCCTCAGGAGTGATAGTAGCAGCCAAATTGCGATGCTTTTTATCTTGCCCTGAGGTAGAGGAGAAGACTTGGAAGGCTACTGCTGTCCCCACGAAACCAAGCAATGCCACTCGTAAAAACCATTTCCAATCCAACATAAGTTGCCTAATCTAATGATGAATACACCAATCAATTGCCACTTCAATTTAGATACACACAGAAATAAACCCTGTCAGGATAATATTTAGCACTAGTGCAGCTAGGCAGAAGTCCTTGAGCACCTCAAAAGAGACAAGGGAGACAAGGGGGACAAGGGGGACAAGGGGGACAAGGGGGACAAGGGGGACAAGGGGGACAAGGAGATTTTAGCTGCTCAGTTATTTCCACGCCCGCTGCACTAGTGCATCCCGGCAGAAGGCAGAACCCACCCCTCACCCCTCCAAGGAGAGAATAGGAGTCAGGTAGTTAACTCATTTAACAATTTAACCAAATAACAAACTACCAACAACAAATGACAAATGACAAATGACAAACTACCAATATCAAATTGGGGGCAGTTTACCAGTTGATGCTCCCACCTATGTCAGGCGACAAGCAGATGAAGACCTTTATCATGCCTTAAAAACAGGAGAATTTTGCTATGTCCTCAATTCTCGACAAATGGGTAAGTCTTCCCTGAGGGTCAAAACCATGCAGCGATTGCAAGCAGAAGGATTTGCTTGTGCTGCAATTGATATTACTGCTATTGGTACTGCCGATATCACTCCAGAGGAGTGGTATGCCGGGGTAATAGACAGTATTGTTAGTAGCCTGGAACTTTATGAGGAATTTGATTTAGATGACTGGTGGGAATATAACAGCAGGTTGTCTAATGTCAACCGCTTTAGCAAGTTTATCGAAGAGATTCTAATCAAATCAATTCAGCAAAAACTGGTGATTTTTGTAGACGAAATCGACAGTATCCTCAGCTTAAAGTTCAATATTGATGACTTTTTTGCTGTCATTCGTGATTGCTACAATAAACGGGTAGATAATCCAGATTACCAGCGACTGGCATTTGTCCTAATCGGAGTAGCGACTCCCTCAGATTTGATTCAAGACAAGCAGCGCACACCTTTTAATATTGGTAGAGCAATTGAATTAACTGGTTTTAGCTTAGAGGAAGCTGAACCCTTAGTTGTCGGGTTAGCAGCAAAAGTGAGCAATCCCCAAGCAGTCCTGCAAGCAGTGTTGAACTGGACAGGGGGACAGCCGTTTCTGACTCAAAAGCTGTGTCAGTTAATCGTGCAGGAAGGGGTGAGGGAGGGACGCGGAGAGAAGAGAGACAAGGGAGATAAGGGAGACAAGGGAGACAAGGGAGATAAGGAAGACAAGGGAGACAAGGGAGACAAGGTAGATAAGAAGACATTGCCAATTCCCAAGCAACCAACAACCAACAACAAATAACCAACAACCAACAACCAAAAACAAACAACAATTTCCCAAATTGTACGATCGCATATTATTGAAAATTGGGAAAGGCAGGATGAACCGGAGCATTTACGGACAATTCGCGATCGTTTGCTCTTTAATAAGCAAAGAGCAGGTAGATTACTGGGAATATATCAGCAAATTTTGACCTCTACCGGATTAGAGGGGGTAATTGCTGATGCTAGCTACGAACAGATGGAATTGCGGCTATCGGGATTAGTGGTAGAAAAGCAGAGTCAGTTAAGAATCTACAACCAGATTTATCAGGAGGTTTTTAACCAGACTTGGGTTGAGCAAGCCTTGACTGATTTGCGCCCCTATGCAGAGGCGATAACTGCTTGGTTAGCTTCCCACTGCGAGGATAAGTCGCGGCTGTTGCGGGGACAGGCATTACAGGATGCTCAAGCTTGGGCAGCAGATAAAAGCTTAAGCGATCAAGATTACCAATTTTTAGCTGCTAGCCAGGAATTGGCTAAGCGAGATGTACAAATTGCTCTAGACGCAGAGAGACAGGCAAAGCAAATTTTAGCTCAGGCGCAACGGAAAGTTGAACTAGCCTTGGAGGAAGAAAGGCAGGTGAATCAGCGGTTGGCTCAGGCGCAACGGAAAGCTAAAAGACAGATGCACATTGGTGCTGCAATCTTAGCGATCTCTTTATTGGGAGCAACAGCCGCAGTAGTGGTAGCTGGGAAGGCAAATCTCAAACTACTGTCCACAAAAACAGAACTAGAAACAGCAAATCAAGAGCGGGACTTGGCCAAATTAGAATTAAAAGAGACACGACAAGGAATTAAAGTAGCTATTGAGCAGGAAAAAGCTGCACAAAGAGTAGTCACTAGAGTTAAACAAGAACAGAAGCAAGCTAAGGAAGCGCAGAAATTAGCAGCACAACAAGCTCAAGAAGCCAATCAGAAATTAGTTGTTGCCAAAACTGATTTAACCAAGGTTAGTAGGGAAGCCAAACAGAAAACGGAAGAGTTGGACAAGGTCAAACAAGAGGTTCAATCAGGGACTCAAAGGATCAAATCTGCGGGGGAAGAAGTAGAAAGAGCCAAACGCAAACAACAGAGTGCACAAACCCAAGCTTCACAAGCGCAGCAACAAATTGCGAAAGTTCAAGTTGCTCATGAGGAAGCTCAAGCTGATTATAATCAAGCCAAAGCAGCTCTCCAACAAGCTAATCAAGAACTTCAAGAAAAACAGCAAGCTCTTCAGAATGCACGGAAAGGTACCAAATTAGAAATCGCAGGACGTAATGCTTTGCGACAGTTTGAGTCTGTGGAAATAGAAGCTTTACTATCCGCCGTTAAAGTAGGACATGAATTAAAACAACTAGTTCAAAATAAGTCTTTACGGCAAAACTATCCAGCTGCTAGTCCTCTACTAGCCTTACATAAAATCCTCAACAATATCAATGAACGCAACCAGTTTAGTAGTCACCAAGATAAAATTTTGAGTGTAAGTTTTAGCCCCGATGGGAAGCACCTTGCTACAGCGGGAAAAGATGGTACAGTCAAACTTTGGAACTTATCTGGACAGCAACTAATAAAAATTAGAGAAAATCAGGGCACAGTTTGGCATGTAAGTTTTAGCCCCGATGGGCAGCACCTTGCCACTGCAGGCAATGATGGTACAGCTGCTCTTTGGAGCTTATCTGGAGAACAATTAGCAAAATTTAAAGGACATCAGGGTGCAGTCCGGAGTTTAAGTTTTAGTCCTGATGGCCAAATGGTTGTAACGGCAGGAAATAATGGTAATCTTGCTCTTTGGAACCTATCTGGAGAGCAATTAACAAAATTTAAGGGGCATCAGGGTACAGTCTGGGGTGTCAGTTTTAGTCCTGATGGACAGCTAATTGCAACAGTTTTAAAGAACGGTACGGCTAAACTTTGGAATTTGTCTGGAGAGGAACTAGGTGAAAATTTTAAAGGCACGCAAGGTGCAATTAAAAGTGTAAGTTTTAGTCCCGATGGGAGTTATCTGGCAACCGCAGAAACTAATGGTAAGGTAAAACTTTGGGATATCTCCAAATTTAGTAACAATCAATTACAACCGTGGATCAGAAGATTTGGCAAAGAGCAACCAATACCACAAATAGAAGAATTTAAAGGCCACAAAGGTGCGGTTAACAGTATGAGCTTTAGTCCCGATGGGCAGTATCTGACAACGGCAGGCAAGGATGGCACAATAAGAGTCTGGGTTATTCCCCAAAAACCATCATCTTTATGGGAGGAAAACAAAAAAAGCTATTGGTTAAGTTTCAGCCCCAATGGACAACTTTTTGCTACTGGGGGGAAAAGCGGTGTTCAACTCTGGAATCTATCTGGGGAAAAGTTGGTTCAATTACCCCATGAGAAACCAGTTTGGGGCGTAAGTTTCAGCCCCCAGGGGCAAAGCTTAGCTACAGTAGGAGAGGATGGTTTTGTACGGCTCTGGAACTTATCTGGGAAGCAGTTAGCACAATGGAAAGCTCACCAGGAGAAAATTTGGTGGGTGGAAATTAGTCCTGATGGCAAGTACCTCGCCACAGCAAGTACAGATGGTACAGCCAAGCTTTGGAATTTGTCAGGAGAGCAAGTTACTGAATTTACTGAACATCAGGGTGAAGTTTTGACTGCGAGTTTTCACCCTAACGGGCAAAGCTTAGTCACCGTAGGGGAAGATGCCTCAGGGGGTGACAAGCAGGCTGAAGCCTTTAGAGAGTTAGTTTTTGACCTCATTGACTTCCCCAAAGATGGACTCTTATTGACAGGCTTATTGAGAATGAGATTGATGTCAAGTGTTTGATGATAATGATAATCATTTTTTAGAGAGGGGGGAGTAGGGGCGCTTACATTGGTGTCAACTTAAGGAAAGTTGAAAAAGCCTAAATCAAAAATTAATAACCCATTTTTGAGAAGTTACTAACCGGTGCTGTTTTAAAATGAATCTAATCAAGGCTCACCGTATAGAGGAGGAAACTGTTTCCGTGCTCCTTCAACAGATGTAGTGAGTTTATGCCAGATGATATCAACAAGGAGTGAGCTGGGAACACTTTGCTCTAATATAAGAATAACGGGCAATGCGGTCGAGCAACCCGCCGCCAGGTGATGTCATGCTATGGATGCGGTGGTACGTACCTCTGGGAACGCTGCTCACATAAAGCAGTCCCTATCTAGAAGGTTCACAAGAATGGAAACTGGTAGGGACTGCTTTATCAAAAATTTTATTAGGCATCTCCAATAATTCTGTTAAAACCCCCATTCACCTCCTGCTCCCCATCGAGGTTTCTGAAGATATCGATTTATATCGTGTCCGCCGAATCACTTACGATAAAAACTTCTCCGTGTCTGGAGCATCTGGAGCGTTAGCCTTAAAAGTGTTCAACCGGACATGATATGACCTCATAGTTTGTGAATAAGTACTCTTGTCTAACCCTCTTTTACATCATCTGGCATAAACTCATTCACAACCTATGAGGTGAAAATACTCACGGGGTGACAACAAGGCTAAAAGGGAGTCTGGGTTTGGGGTGTGGAAGCTAAGCGTTAAGCTATGCCTAGCTTAAGTTGACACCAATGGGGCGCTAAGCGCCCCTACTCCCCCTCTTTTTATTGGTTGAGGAAAATTTTTACTCTTCAGGAGCTTATAAATGTGATAAAAAAGAGCGGTCTTGCTCCGTTAAAGTAGACCGCTCAATTAATAATGATGCCTGAATTCTATCAGACTTTTCTAAAACCATACTTAAGTAAATCTCAACTACTGACACTAGAAATCTTAGTCTGGTTGCTCCAAGTACACAAACAAGTTAAAATTGAAAGATTAGCGGCTTGCTTTCCTCTGCCAATTCTCTATGAAAGTCGTCGGCGGCATATTCAAAGGTTTTTAATTTCCCCAAAATTAAGTGTAGCCTTAATTTGGCTACCCCTAATTCGGCAAGTTTTGATGAAGAAAATTCCGTCAGGGAGTCGTATAATTGTTGCCCTTGATAGAACGCAATGGCAAGTAAATAATTTGTTGATCGGGTTTATCGGGTTCTGGTAAAACTACAGTAGCACGACAGTTGGCACGTCGCCTAGGAGCAATTCATCTCCGTACCGATGCAGTGCGCAAACAGCTGGCTGGTATACCTTTAGAGCAGCGAGGGGGAAAGGAACTTTACACCAGAGCAATGAGCCAAAAAACTTACGATCGCCTCTTGGAATTGGGTATAGTGCTGGCCAATGAGGGATTAACTGTCATTTTGGATGGGAAGTATGACCAACAGAGCCTAAGAGGAGAAGCTATCCAACAGGCAAACGAACACCAATTACCCCTACAAATTATCCATTGTACCGCCCCAGAATCAGTTCTACGCGATCGCCTCACTTCCCGCACTGGTGATATTTCCGATTCCACAGCAGATTTACTTCAGAGCCAACAAGCTACAGCAGAACCCTTTACCGATGCTGAACAATCTCTAGCCACCACCTTAGAGACAACGGGGGATTGGATATCAAAATTAGGGCTTGCTGAATAAGTACGACAAGGGAGACAAGGGGGACAAGGGGGACAAGGGGGACAAGGGGGACAAGGGGGACAAGGGGGACAAGGGAGACAAGGGAGACAAGGGAGACAAGGGAGACAAGGAGGACAAGGGAGACAAGGAGGACAAGGGAGACAAGGGGGACAAGGGAGACAAGGGAGACAAGGAGGACAAGGGGGACAAGGAGGATAATAGTTGTAGAAAGTGCAAGATTTTCATCATTGGTGCTATAGCAGTACGCACGCTTGGTTAAGACAACTCTTACTTCTAAAACCTTGTTAGAGTCAACTTCTGCCTTCTGCCCTCTGCCTTCTGCCTTGCGCGTAGCGCTATATAACCTACAAGATCATGCGATCGCTTACTCACAACTTAAAATAACTGAGTAGTGATGGAAGACCCTCCAATTCTTGTCAAAACTATATATAATCAAGGTTTGAGGATTTTCATCGACACCAGTCGCCAAATCGCTGAAACTATTGATTTCTCGTTGAGTGGTGTCGATGCCTTACAGGGAAAGGATTTGAGGTATGTATTTCTTGCAATTTTTGAGAGGATAGGTTATGATTTCTTTAGTGGTGTCGATTTGGGTATTCCGAACTCACTGCTGGTAAGGGTTCTAGAAGGGTACTCTTTACAAACCAATTCCTCTGAACGGGGATGGAAACCCAAAAANTTGATGCTGACATCAACAGTTTCAGTACTACTGAACTAGACGCAATTACGGAAATCTGGCAGCGAGTAGCAGAGGATTTTGCGCCCTTCAATGTTGATATAACTACCATAGAGCCTGTTGACTTCTCCGCTACCGAAGCTTTACGGGTAGTTATCGGTGGAGCTTCGGATTGGTATGGTTCTGCGGTTGGGGGACTTGCCTTTGTTGACTCCTGGAGATGGAATGGTGACACCCCAGTGTTTGTCTTTGAGGACAATTTGGCCAATGGTGACCCCAAATTCACTGCTGAGGCAAGTTCCCATGAAATAGGTCATGCCCTTGGCTTACAGCATCAAAGTACTTATGATGCTGCCGGGAATAAGACCAATGAATATAACCCTGGTAGCGGCAGTGGAGAAACTGGCTGGGCACCAATTATGGGGGTTGGTTATAATCAAAATCTCACTACTTGGCATAATGGGCCAAACAGCAGTGGAGCAAATAACTTCCAAGATGAAATGTCTATTATTGCTTCAGTTGAGAATGGCTTTGGTTATCGCGTTGACGACCACGGTAATACTAATGCTACAGCTACAGTTTTGTCAAGCCCTAACTTTAGCAGTTCCGGCATTATTGAACAAATGAGCGATGTGGATGTCTTCGCCTTCACGACTAGCGGCGGGACTCTCAACCTCAATCTGGATGTAGCTCAAGTTGGTCCCAATTTGGATCTGGTGGCCGAGTTGTGGGATAGTAATGGTAACTTACTGGTAACAGACAACCCCATTGATCAACTGGCTGCTAGTATTAACACTTCCGTAGCTGCCGGTACTTATTACTTGCATGTCAAGAGTAACGGTGAATATGGCCGCGTCGGTACTTACACCCTCAGCAACAGTGTAATCCCTCAAAGTAGCACCTTTACCGAAGATAACTTTGACTCAGGAATTGACAACAGCCAATGGTCAGATATTGGTAATGGCTCAGTTAATAACAATTTTGGTGGCTCTGGCAACTCCTTGTACTTTAGTGGTGGCTCTTTTGGGGATAGCTCCCGTTATGCAGTCACTAATGCCATAGATTTCTCTAATGGTGGCAATATTTCCTTTGACCTAATTTTTGGTGATGGTAACAATGGTGGTGAAAATGCCGATCCTGGGGAAGATGTAGTACTAGAATATTCCCTGGATGCGGGCAGCACTTGGAACACCATAAATACTTATGACACCGAAGCTTACACTAGTTGGACTACCATTACCGAAGCTATTCCTCTAGCTGCCCAAACTAGTGATCTTGCTCTCCGGTGGCGGCAAGAAACCCACAGCGGCTCCGACTTTGATCACTGGGGTCTAGACAATATTGTGGCTGATACCAACAATGCTCAAATCCAGGGTATGGTATGGGATGACCAAAACGGTGATGGTGTCCAAGATATTGGTGAGCTGGGATTAGCAAATTGGACGGTTTACCTTGACCAAAACCAAAATGGCGAGCTAGATGTGGGGGAAACTTCCACCACTACCGACACCAATGGTAATTACCTCTTCTCTGGTTTGGCAGGAGGCACTTACTATGTCGCCCAAATGGTGCAGAGTGGCTGGGAGCGAACTTATCCTAGCAGTAACAACAGTACGGCAACAATCACGCCAGCTAACAGCCTTCCAGTAATCACAACTACCAATTCAGATATTTCCATCTATACCTCTGGTGAAGTTGTCCCTACCTCAGATAATCTGATCACCCCCCAAACCAATGACTCTGGCTCACTCATCAATATAGATGATTTCCGCGCTGATGCCAGATTTGCTGGAATTGATGGTAGTGGTTTTGCTACAGTCATCCTCGATACTGGCATTGATTTAGACCATGCTTTCTTCGGTCCTGACAGCGACAACAACGGTATTGCCGATCGCATTGTCTATAGCTACGATTTTGCTGACGGGGATACAGATGCCAGTGATGTCAGTGGACATGGCTCCAACGTTTCGAGTATTGTTGCCTCTTCTGATAGCACTTATACTGGTATGGCACCAGGAGCCGATATTATCCACCTCAAGGTGTTTGAGGATAGTGGAGCAGGCAACTTCTCCTATGTGGAGCAAGCCTTACAGTGGGTCATCAACAATGCTGCTACATACAATATCGCCAGTGTCAATATGTCCCTAGGGGACTCTGGCAATTACGATACTCCCCAAGCTCTGTACGGCATAGCTGATGAGATGGCAGCCTTAGCCGCATTAGATGTCACCGTAGTTTCCGCCGCAGGCAATGATTTTGCTAGCTTTAATAGTGTTCAGGGAGTCTCCTACCCAGCGGCAGACCCCAACTCCCTCGCTGTTGGTGCGGTGTATGACTCTAACGTGGGTAGCTTTAACTACAATAGTGGTGCCACAGCCTTCTCCACTGAAGCAGATCATATTACTCCTTTCTCCCAACGTCACCAAGACTTAACTGACATCTTTGCACCAGGGGCGCCAATTACCGGTGCTGGTCCTAATGGAGGTACTGTTACCCAACACGGTACTAGCCAAGCTGCACCTCATATTGCTGGCATTGCAGTACTCGCTCAGCAATTGGCGATGCAAGAATTGGGACGCCGACTGACAGTAACGGAGTTGAGTGATTTGTTAAGCTCTACCGGTGTCACGATTAATGATGGTGATGATGAAAATGACAATGTCATCAATACTGGTCTTGACTTCCAGAGGGTTGATGTGGTGGCTCTGGGTGAGGCAATTCTCAACCTGGCTGGTAATAATTCTAGTACTTACACCGTCAACTTAAATCCTGGTGAAACGGTAGAGGATATTGACTTTGGTAACCAACAAATCCCCATCGTCAACGCCGGTTTTGAGAATGGTGATTTCACTAACTGGAATGTTATCGGTGATACTAGTATTTCAACCGCAGCTGTTGGCAGCAATCCCACAGAGGGAACCTACCAAGCTTTAGTTACTACTGGTAATAATAGTGTAAGTGATGCAGACCTCGAAGCGTTCTTAGGAATCAATTCTGGAGACTTAGATGCTCTAGGTAATGGTGATGCGATTGTCGGTTCTGCCATTAAATTTACACCAATTACAGTAGCAGCGGGAGATAAGTTAAGCTTCGATTGGAACTTTCTCACTAACGAAAACATCTCTACTGGAAATAACGATTTTGGCTTTGTGTCAATTACCTCTGAATATTTCGGGGAACTAGCGGATACAACCAACGCATTTTCCAGTTTTGCAGGTAGTTCCTTCGGTTTAGAAACCGGCTACGGAACTTTTACCCATGAGTTTACAGCTGCTGGTACTTTTACGGTAGGTATCGGAGCAGTAGATGTGGTCAATAATACTGTTGACTCAGCGCTACTGGTGGATAATTTAGTGATTTCCTCCTAACAAAAAATATTTGTTGTTTGTTGTTTGTTATTGGTCATCCTACCAGTTCCCTATAATCACCGATCCCCCTAAATCCCCCTTAGAAAGGGGGACTTTGAGTAGTAGCGTGACACACCTAAAAATGTGGAATACGAAGTAATGAGTAATGAGTAATGAGTGATGAGTAGATATAGATTTATAGGCATTATAATCAATATGATAAATTCTACTTGTATCTTACTTATTAATTATTAATTATTACTTATTACTTCAAAACCAGTTTCTCTCCCCACCATTTTAGGTGTGTCAGTCCACTACGCTGATGCCGTAGGCGATCGCTTGCATCAAAATCTCCAAACAACCAAAATTCGTAGTGTGACAGTCCAGGGTGCGGAATGTGGGTTAAAACTATACCTTATATCAAGTTCGGTTGAATGCTTACACTTCGGTTGCAACAAGGCAGGAGGCAGGAGGCTCCGAGGCAGGAGGGAAGAAAGAAGGTTGCAAGGGAGAAGGGAATTATAAGTGATTATCCGAACTTGATATTACACAAAAAAAAGCACCCCCTTTAACAGAGAATGCTTCTTCTAGAGATGCAACATGTTACATCTCTTACCCAGGTGAAAATTAGCCGTTGATAACTGGGGCTTGTAGAGCAACCGGAGCAGCTTCACCAGCAGCCAAGTCTAACGGGAAGTTGTGAGCATTACGCTCGTGCATTACTTCAAAACCGAGGTTGGCACGGTTGAGAACATCGCCCCAGGTATTAACCACACGTCCTTGAGAATCCAACACAGACTGGTTGAAGTTAAAGCCATTGAGGTTAAATGCCATAGTGCTGATACCTAAGGCGGTGAACCAGATACCAACTACCGGCCATGCACCTAAGAAGAAGTGCAGTGAACGGCTATTGTTGAAGGAAGCATATTGGAAGATCAAGCGACCGAAGTAGCCATGAGCTGCCACAATGTTGTAGGTTTCAGTTTCTTGACCGAACTTGTAACCGTAGTTTTGGGACTCGTTGTCAGAGGTTTCACGCACCAGAGAAGAAGTCACCAAAGAACCGTGCATTGCACTGAACAGAGAACCACCGAAGACACCTGCTACTCCCAACATGTGGAAGGGGTGCATTAGGATGTTGTGCTCTGCTTGGAAGACGAACATGAAGTTGAAGGTTCCGCTGATACCCAAAGGCATACCATCGGAGAAGCTACCTTGACCGAGGGGGTAGATTAAGAATACGGAAGTAGCTGCGGCTACAGGTGCGCTGTAAGCAACACAGATCCAAGGACGCATTCCCAAACGATAGCTGAGCTCCCACTGACGTCCCATCCAGCAGAAAATGCCGATCAGGAAGTGGAAGACAATCAACTGGTAAGGACCACCATTGTAGAGCCACTCATCTAAAGAAGCTGCTTCCCAAATGGGGTAAAAGTGCAAACCAATGGCATTGGAAGAAGGTACAATTGCACCAGAGATGATGTTGTTGCCATAGAGCAGAGAACCTGCTACAGGCTCCCGGATACCATCTATGTCCACGGGGGGAGCCGCAATAAAGCCGATGATGAAGCAAGTGGTGGCAGTTAGCAAGCAGGGAATCATCAGTACACCGAACCAGCCTACATAAAGGCGGTTATTGGTGGAGGTTACCCAATTGCAAAACCTTTGCCATGCGGAACCACTTTCGCGTCTGTCTAATGTGGTTGTCATGTTTTGATAATTACGATTGTTTATTTGTTATGTTAAGCCAGATTTGATATTGGCTTGTACATATTTAGACTTATAGTAATACCTTTCTTCATTTCTTTTGGTAAAGTTATTTGAAGAAGTTTTAGGGCTTAGTAAAGGGGCTTTTCGAGAAAATATTTAGTCTTTTGACGACAAAAACTAACCTTACGGCTTTAATTTGTGTTTGAATGCTAAATAGCTCAGTTTTTCGCTTAATTACGTGGGTTGAAACTCACGGGTGAGGAGTGATTGACAAGATTTGTGTTAAGCTATGTAAAGAAAACTTCAATATAAGTAAAAACATCAATTTTTAGCTTAACTAAAGTAAATACAACTTAATTTAATGCAAAGTTTTTTTAGGGATTGAAGACTGGGTTTGGGGCATTGGTGACAAGTTAAGGTAAAGATGCCGTTGTCAAGGGAGCAGAGGAGCGGAGGAGCGGAGGAGCAGAGGAGCGGAGGAGCAGAGGAAGAAGAATACAATTTTCCTTAACCCTTGGAGTATTTCCATCATTGTAAGAAATCGCCTCATCTTAATAATGACACAAGCGATCGCGTAGCTGTGCTTTATCATTTACTTCTAGCGATCGCTTCTATTCATACCCCATAGTACCCCAGCCACTACTTTTGCAAGAGGTCTATTGAGAAGACAAATGCTGTTAGTTGGTTTAATAGGGGGTCATACCCCCCATTCGCCAGCGGTATCCTTCAAGAAGTCGGGCTTCTAACGCTCACCAATTCCCAATTCCCAATTCCCAATTCCCAATTCTCAATTAATCGCCTCATTCACCGGAAAACGGTCAAGTAACTGAATAGCACGAATGGCATTACGCCGCAAAGCTTCTGAAATTCCAGGAACATGGGGAATTTGAGATAAGATATCTACTGTGCGCCGCAAAATCCGCACAATATTACCCTCATCTAAATTCGTGTTCTCGCATAAATCACTCCATTCCACTCCTAATGCCCATGTCTCCACCAAACCAATAAGCTCATATTCCAACCACACTGGCAAAGCGACACGATATTTATGCTGCAATTTAAAGACATCTCGCCGCATTGGTTTCAAACTATCTAATACCTCTGTTACTGCTAATGTTGGTGAATAGTTAGTATAGCTACCAGAACGCAGAGTTTCAGTTACTAAAGCTGACATTGCTGCTCCTAGGTGATGGGGAGCTAATTCATCTAATGTACCTGACATTAAAACTAAACCCAACCATAATTCATTTTCACCCCTAATGGCAGCAGTTGCTTGTCCTTGAGCTGTGGGCTTGACCTCATCTAAGCAATCAAATATCCTTAAAACTTCCATTAGGTTGAGAAATTCTTGCCAGTGGTGAGCTTGTTTTTCTCGAAACTCTCCTTGCAGCTGGTTAATTTCGGTTTGCAATGCTAACCGACGGCTATGGCGTTTTAACAGTTTAGTGGGATTACCCCACTGTTGTAGAGGATGCTCATCTAGTTGGGTTTTAACTGCTTCGACTACTTGCGCTTGAGCCATAACTTCTGGAGCCACAGTTACTTCTGGAGTAGAAGGAACTAAGGCACTGAGTGCTTCGGTTTCTGAAGTACCCCGTTTGACTTCCCCTGGCTTCAGATTAAGGGAGTCTGGCGGCTGTATAGTTCCGATATTGAGGAATTCCCTGCCCACTAAACCAGATAAACCAACTACATCCCCTGTTGTCGCTACATACCAGCGGTTCGTTGCACTTAAGCAGACTAGATAAGGAGATTGACCTTGACCTTTTTCTTTAGTTACCAATACCGCCGGAATGGGAGAAGATACTTTGACTTGCTTCCCTTTGAGATAGAGAATGGTTCCAGCTTCTGATGCTAGCAAAGCTTGGCTAATGCTCCTGACTTGTTCGTCTTCGGCTTGCTTTTGCAAAGTTTTCAATAAGCGGCGTTCTTCCCGGAGACGTTCAGCAAGTTTGGCGTAGCTGCTAAAATCTCCTACATTCATCGGTGCTAGCTGAATATCAATTTTTGTCAGTTCTGTCGTCAACTCCGTAATTTCCTGTTGCAGAGGTTTGAGGTAGAGGGTGGCTCGGTATTGGGCAAAGCTGCGCTCTACCAAATCCTTGGCTTCCGTGATACTGTGGGTTTGTAGCAAGTTCAGTACCATGCCATAGGTGGGAGTAAACTGACTCACCAAGGGATCAGCACCACTAGTTGTTAGGTAAGCTGCCTCCTTGGCTCCT
>JAAHHL010000260.1 GCA_010672185.1 Caldora sp. SIO3E6
GATTAGGACAAGGAGCTTAAGACAAGGGGCTTAAGCCCCTTGTTCACTTGCCTTACCTGAGAATGTCTTAACCGCCCTGGCGACTGCTATAAATGCCCAAAACAGACAATATCAATTGCCGTAGGGGCTGATTTAGGGTCACTGAAAGAAGCATTTGGTGGAAATATGAGTACAAAACCCGCCCAAGCGATAACCCAAGGAATTGAAAATTGGGGAATGGTTGCGTTAATCTGGGGATGGTGTTGGGCGGGTTTTGATCCCAATATTCGGGTCAAATAAGCCAGATTGTCGCTAAACCCGCCCCTACGATGGGCAATTTAATTCTAAATTCTAAATTCTAAATTCTAAATGTCAGAACCTTGGACAGCTTTGGGAGTTTACCTACTCAAGGACTTGGTATTGCAAGAGGTTTTACTGGAATTAGGCAAAGGAGCACTAGAAGATTACGTTAAGGACTTCTTCAAAGACTGTATCAAAACCGGTGTTACCTCCGCTGAGCCCAAAATTCTGAAAAAAACCCTGGGGGAAGCTTTACAGCAATTTTTGAGGATAGTAGAGAAAGAGCTGGAATTTGAGTGTGACCTCTGTGGTGCGGAAATTCGAGATAACTACGAAATTGCTATTGGTAAGTTTATCAAGAGCCAGGAAGTAAAGCCACTCTTAGGTCAAGCTTTTGCTAAAGATTGTCTGGCTTTAGAAGGAGAGCAACTAGACGCAATCTGGCAACAGCATTCTCTGCCAACCATGCCAGCAGAATTTGACTGGAGTCGGGTGGCACAGCAGTATGTCAAAAAAGTTAAACGTATTATTCAGCAATCACCGGAATTAAGACCGATTCTGCAATTAGAGATGCTTGAGGATCTGCAACAGGATACTCAACTAATTAAACAGCAGACTAGAGAGATTGCCGGAATTCCTCCAAAGTTCAACCTCAAAGCTTATCAAGAAGGACTCAAAGAGCGCTATGCTCATCTTAATTTAGATAGTTTGGATACCTCGATTTACGACTATCGAGAAAAACTCAAAGTCCACCAAGTATATATACCCCAACATGTACGAGCTTGCCAGGAATTTGTACCTCAAGCTTACGAAATTCCCAAGGAGCATCAAAGACGACTGCGGGAGAGTGACGAGTTAGTAGTAGAAATTGACCCTCAAGCTTTAGAAAGATACAAAGAAGTTTACTATCGACAGCCAATTCGCTCGATTGCGGAGGTGGTTAAGCAGATATGGGCAGATTTCCGCTATCGGTATCTGGTAATTCTCGGAGATCCTGGTTCGGGAAAATCCATGTTTCTGCAATACTTAGCTCTAGATTGGGCAACTATTCCCCCAGAAAAGGCGATTCAAGAACCAATTCCCTTACTGATTGAACTACGGACTTATAGTCGAGACCGGAATTCTGGAGAATGTAAGGATCTGCTAGAATTCTTTCACCAGGGTAATGTGATCTGTCGCCTCAATCAGCATCAACTCCAGGAAAAGTTGAATGCAGGACAAGTTTTGGTGATGTTTGATGGCTTGGATGAGGTATTTGATCCGGCACAAAGGGAAAAAGTAATTACCGATATCCATCGCTTCACTAATGATTATCCCCAGGTACGGGTAATTGTCACCTCCCGCATTATTGGCTACAAACCCCAACGGCTGCAAGATGCTGAGTTTCATCACTTCCTGCTGCAAGATTTAGACTCGGAACAAATTCAGAAATTTATCCAGCGCTGGCATCAGTTAACTTTTATCGATGAAGCCGATAAACAGAGAAAACAGGAGCGCTTACAACGAGCGATCGATAATTCTAAAGCCATTAAAGAATTAGCAGGCAATCCCCTACTGCTGACCATGATGGCCATACTTAATCGTAATCAAGAATTACCCAGAGATCGACCCGAACTCTACAACCAAGCTTCCCGATTACTGCTGCATCAGTGGGATGTTGAACGAAAATTGTTGGCAGATTCGAGAGTTGATCCGGTAACTATTGATTATAAGGATAAGCAAGCGATGCTGCGGCAGATTGCCTACTTTATGCAAGGGGCAGATAAGGGTTTAGCTGGTAATCTGATTCGGGGGAGTGATTTAGAGAGGATTCTTATTGAATATTTAGACAGTATCAAAGTAGGTAATGCCAGAACCGTTGCTCGGTTACTGATTGAACAACTGCGGAGCCGCAATTTTATCTTGTGTTTCCTAGGGGGAGATTACTATGGCTTTGTCCATCGGACGTTTTTAGAATATTTCTGTGCCTCGGAATATATCTGGCAGTTTAAGGAGACGCAAACCCTTTCTATTGAACAACTTATAACGGAAGTATTTGGTAAGCACTGGCAGGATGAGTCTTGGCAGGAGGTGCTAAGGCTGATAGCAGGGATGATTGATGCTAAGTTTGTGGGGCAAATTATTGAGTATTTGATAGAGCGGAAGATTGATAAGGGAAAGTTTCTTGGTGAATATCGAGGAAGACTTAGAAGAGCAAGACTTAGAAAAGAAGGGGTACTAAATCTTCTGTTGGCAGCCAATTGCCTTACCGAAGTGAGGAACAAAACTGCGATCGAACCGATTGCTACTCAACTGGAAGAAGTGATCAAACAAGAAATTGAACAAGAACACCCTTATGAATTAGAGCCTGAATCAGCTGATGCAATGTTGAGTGCAATTGTGATAGTTGTGCAAGAT
This sequence comes from Caldora sp. SIO3E6, assembly GCA_010672185.1. Taxonomy (GTDB): domain Bacteria; phylum Cyanobacteriota; class Cyanobacteriia; order Cyanobacteriales; family Coleofasciculaceae; genus Caldora. The sequence goes on from JAAHHL010000260.1 coordinate 2,677, forward strand.
AAACAACAAACCTTAAACTGGTTGAAACTTTGTCTTCAGTTGAGTTCAAATTTGTTTGTACCACCAGCTGCGGTGCGGGTAATCACTCAATATTGGAAGGATGAGCCTGATACCTTACCTTTGCTCGAAGAATGGGCACAATTTCATGAAGATTGGAATGTGCAACGTGCAGCAGTAATAGAAATTGCCCGTGGCTGGAAAGATGAACCAGAAACCTTACCTTTGCTTCAAAAATGGGCACAATCTAATGAGAATATAGCTGTGCGACATGCAGCAGTAGAAGAAATTGCTCGTGGCTGGAAAGATGACCCTGATACCTTAACCTTGCTCCAACAAAAAGCACAATCTGATAAAGATAGGTTGTTGCGACATTCAGCAGTAGAAGAAATCGCCCGTGGCTGGAAAGATGAACCTTGGATGTTAGAATTTTTATGCGATCGCGTCCTCAATGACCCCTTTGAGCGCCAAGAATACTTGGAAGCTAACCCTCGACAATCAGCACTTAATATCATTATCGAGCAATATCCTCACCATCCTCGACTTCTAACCCTCTTAAGGGACAGAGCTGAAAATGATTCAGACGAGAATCTTCGTAAATTTGCTAGGCAGAAACTGGAGAAGCTGAAAAAGCAAAATAGAAATTAGAATCAAGTCACGTAATTTTGTAGGGGCGGGTTTAGGGACATTGGTGTCAACTTAAGGTGAAACCCTTATCCCGCCGGTCGTTTAAACGACCGGCTAATAGCTCAAGTCATCTAAAGATGACTCAATTTTCAGTCCACTTAAGTGGACTTTAGCTATTAGCCCAGAGTTTAAAGATGTTGTTGGCGAATTAAGAGGGGGTCTTACCCCTCACGTAGTTCAATTGCTGAATAGACAAGACTTTTCGCGCTTTGTCCATAATCCCTGAACCTAACCCCCCAACCCCCTTCCCTTCAAGGGAAGGGGGAGCCGGAAAGCCTCTCTCTTCTTAGGGGAGGGGTCAGACCCCATATCAATTCGCCAACAGTATCTTTAAACTCTGGGTAGGTGTGGAAGCCAAGCGTTAAGCTATCCCTAGCTTAAGTTGACACCAATGGTTTAGGGACAAAACCAACCAATTTTACCTGAATATTGGGCTCAAAACCCGCCCTATCAGCTCCTTCCTTGTTGGGCTCTCACGTACTTTGGAAAAGGTATAGATATAGTATAGAGGTATTAACCACAAGTTTCCATTACCCACTTTCTCATTTTCCTGCGATCATGACACCAAGTTTCCCAGGGATGAACCCTTATCTAGAACATCCTTCTTTGTGGGCAGAGGTTCACTCCTGGCTGATTGTGCAGCTGGCACGGTTCCTTAATCCCTCATTAATACCCAAATATCGAGCTGCTGTCGAGAAACGGGTTTACTTAGATTCTTTATTAGTTGGCATCCCTGATACATCTGTTTTCTCAGGAAAAGCTGAAACTGAGCCTAAACCTGGAGTCACAACTCAAGTTTTAAGCAAGCCAGTTAGGGTAACAGTACCCCTGACTGAAGAAATTACTGAACGCTATCTGGAGATTAGGGAAGTCAAGACAGGAAGGGTAGTAACGGTTGTAGAAGTCCTCTCACCTAAGAATAAGCGAGGCGGTAAAGGTAGAGAACAATACCTAACCAAGCGACAAAAGGTTTTGCATAGTGCTACTCATTTAGTGGAAATCGATTTGCTGAGAACGGGAAACTGTATGCCAATGGTGGAAGTGATTCCATCAAATTACCGTATTCTGGTCAGTCGGGCTAATCTCCGTCCCGAAGCTGAACTCTACCCGTTTAATGTGCGGGAGTCGATTCCCCAATTCTTGCTTCCTTTGCAGCCGAGAGATCAAGAACCTGTTGTGAATTTACCTGAGGTTTTGAGGCAAGTGTACCAGGAAGCGGCTCTAGATTTTGCGATCGATTATTCAGTGCAGCCAGTGCCAGCGTTGAGTGATAGTGATTTTCAGTGGGTGCAAGCGTTGGAACAAAGATAGCAGTGATTGATATCGTCAATTGCCACTTAAGAATGGAAGAGTCCCTTGAAACGATTGCCAAAGATTATGATTTATCTCTAGCTTCAGTTCACGCTGCAATGGCATATTATTACGATCATCGAGAAGAACTTGAAACTCGTAGAGCAGAAGGAGAAGCATTTGCTCTAGAATTTGCTAAGAAAAACCCTTCTTGGTTAAAACTGAAGATATGATTGATCGTGTAGAATTTTTATAGGATAAAGTGCGATCGCGGATCTTGTAGTGGCGGTGTAACTTCAAACTACCAACGAATAGGCAATGGTTCGAGCTACCTGAGATTTCAGATTAATAAACTCAATTTTATCAGCTTCATCCTGATATTCATGATCGTAAAATTCCTCCAGGAGTACAGTTAGAATCAGAGACTCTGCCATTTGCTCAGTAATCTCATTGGTCATAATTTCATACTCACACACTAATGTGCGATCGCGTACTTCCAGGGTAGGAATTTTGATTGCCTCAATCTCTGGTGGATTGTGTCCATTGGAATTCCGTCGCAATATAGCATGGTAACCAGGAACAGTTGCTTCTGTGTAAACTCCCTCATATTGCGTCTTATCGATATAATCACTTCCCTGTTCGTAATTACGATTCACTATAATTTCTCCCAGTTTTAAACTTTCTGAGTCTGAGACATAACGTGTAGGGTGGGTAGTAACTACAGTTTCCAAAGCATAAAGTAGCTCTGAGACAGTAGGTTTTCGAGAAAATCGACCTTCATAAGCTGTGACAATTCGTTTGAGAGCAAGGGCAAACTCATCAATAGGACTATCTCCGCTTATCCCTTTAACTCCATTTCTCTCAAATTCTTCCCAAGCCATAATTTTCTCCTGCTTTACAATTAATCTGATTTAAATTAATATTTATAGTTAAAACATCTATAAGCAACACTTCCAACAATATTTTAGGGGCAGTATTTTTTCTTCAGATCATTGATCTTCTCATCACCCATTGGCACCTGAAGATTCTTCAGTTTAGCCTTACCGCCATATTCATCGTAGATACGGCGCTCATGGTAATCCATTTCATCATCAGTTAGACCATCCATTACCGATTCCAGTTTCATATTTTTTTTAAATCCATATTTATCAGATTCTTTTACAGCATCATTATGATGATAAGATTCACGAGTATCAAGGTCTAGCTTTGTTTGCCCAACGTAAATGATTGCTTTAGTCTGAGGATCTCGACCAATATAGACCTTACCTCTTGGTAGTTCATCTGTATTGTGAACGAGTAAACCTGTATTGCCCACAAAGTAGTTGTGAGAATCAGCAATAGTTAGGTTATAAGTATCTTGTTCAACAACCTCCTGAATCACAATCTTTGTAACTTCGCTCACTTCTCCAAAAACGGTTTTCAGCAGCATACCAATCTCCAGGTATTGAGCTGGAATCCATTGTTTTTTGTCTTCTATCCAGAACCGATGGCGTGTAGTCGCACTAATAGTTTCCCTCTCAGTAGTGATATCTACTAAACGCACTGTTTTGTTCTGATGAATTATGGTAATTGGTTTATCAAGTGTAGCCTGTACAACCTCATCAAAGGTTAGCACAGTAGTACCAATGGTGAGCAATTCAATCGGAATTGAGCCATCAGTAGTAGCTACAAGAGTTTCTCTGGGAAAGCATGGGATTGCTCTTTGTTCACCTCCTGTTGAGAAATCTGGAACAGGTTCAGGGCGACGTTTATACTGCCTCGATTCCAGCTCATAATAGTATTTATCTGGATTTTTCCTGACGTGATGTGGAGGCTCACCTCCTTGCACTACACGTTTTTCAATCGACATCCCGCCTTCTGGAATCTCTCGTTGCTGATTCCCAGGAGGAATTGTTTGATCATCATCAGATTTAACTATGGCTTTATCTCCAAGTTTACCAACATCAACCCAGTAGTACTCTTGATGTGAACCCTTTATTCCGAAGGCTTCAACCGCTATTATATAACCCAATAACCCAATGTTGTACTCTCATCAATGGGGAGACTGGCCGAGGGTGAAGCATTCGGATTGTAAGATTTAAAACTACGGGGTAATTTTTTGGCTCGAATGCTTCACCCCTACATCCATCGCCCATCGCTTATAGTGAGGGTCTGCTTCAGGAAGTCATTAGCTATCAGTTTTTAGCTTTCAGCCGTCAGCTTTCAGCTTTCAGCTTGAAGATTACCCAGGGATTTTCCACAACAATGTCAGCTTTTTGAGCCCATTTGATACATTTCCTTGTACAAGACTTGGCTTATTAACGGCTGAGAACATTGTCTGGTATAGCTTGCGCACTAATTCTCCCAAGCCCTACTTAATTTTCTAGCTCAAATTCCACAGGATACAACGATAAATTTAAACTGAAACCTGGTAAGCAGTCTTCCCCCGATAATTCAGTCGGCAAATCCCTCACTTCTACTTCTGCTCCAACGCGATAAATTTCGACTTGCTGTTGTTGGGGATTAATTAACCAGCCTAACTGCACACCAGCATCAAGATATTCCCGCATTTTAGAGCGCAATGGTTCGATTCTATCTGTGGCAGAGCGCAATTCTATGATAAAGTCGGGGGCGATAGGGGGAAATTTGCGGCGTTGTTCGGGGGTGAGTGCTTCCCAGCGATCGCGACGTACCCAAGCCGAGTCAGGACTACGATCTGCACCGTTGGGCAATTTAAAAGTGGTGGAAGAACTGAAGGTATAGCCGAGGCGAGTCTGCCGATTCCAGAATACCAAATCAGCAATCATATCTGCCTCTCGATTGCCACTTTCACCACCAACGGGGGTCATAATAATTAATTCTCCTTGAGGGGTACGTTCAATTCTTAACTCCCGGTTACTTTGACAGATTTGGTAAAATTGTTCATCACTTAGGTGAACCGAGTCTAGGTTTAATGTCAGAGGACTAATCATGACTACCAGGGAAAGCGATCGCTTGGGGGGCTTATTGTGGGAAAATTACAGAGTTTGCAAAAGATTGTATTTATAGGCGCACACCTATCCTATTATTAGGTAATAGTAGCAAAAAACTTTGCAGAACACAAGGAAAGCTGTATCAAGTTACAGGCGAGATACCTGTTCCACACCTAATAACCAGGCGAAAGTTAATTAATGGTCTATAACTCTGAAAAAATGGCAACCACAACAGGTACCCTGAGCGCGATCGCTCTCGGCAGTAATATTGGTGACTCCCGTGCTACCCTAGAAGGTGCTCTGATCAAACTTGAAGAAACTTCCGGTATTACCCTTAAGTCCCACTCCAGTTGGTATAAAACTGCACCAGTAGGACCTTCACAACCTGACTACCTCAATGGTTGTGCCTTGTTGGAAGTACAGTTAAATCCTCACGAATTGCTCAAAACTCTACTAGGAATTGAACAAGAGTTTGGTAGAGTGCGTAAAGAACATTGGGGACCAAGAACCCTAGACCTAGATCTATTGTTATT